>NZ_LKDX01000012.1:0-102888 GCF_001401795.1 Pseudoalteromonas sp. P1-26
CTTTGGGCGCTTCACAGGCACTTACTCTCATCGTTGTTACTTCTTAAAAGGGGATGCCATTCTTGCAAAGTAACGCCTTGATATTAAGCTCCTGTGAAACGCTGAATTCTGCATCTTGAGGTGGCTTGGGTATATATATAAGGCGCTAAAAAGCGCCTTATTTCTTTGTATTGATGATTATTAGAAAATTCTAACTAAAATCAGCACCCACATTATTAGCATTATAAAGCTACTGATAACGAAACTATAATAGCGCGCCTTCAAGGTGTTTGAAGTTAAGTGTATTACGCTATGAATAATTCTTAATGCAACATAAACCCAAGCAAGGGCAACAAATACAGTACCAACAGCATTGACTTGCAGAGCTGTTAAACACGCAATAAAAAACAGCACAGGCATTTCGAATTGATTGATAAAGTTACGATCTGCCACGCGAACATTATCCCCAGCCTTTTCAAGCTCCATTGTTAAGAAGTCTTTCATCTCGATGGTTTTTTGTTTTGCAGCACGAAAACGACGCTTACCCATAATGTACATGACTGCAAAAGTCAGAAAGACCTGAGTGAACATTGCTACAATTAGCCACTTTTCCATAGCTCATCCTTTGTTATAGTTATTGCTATTAATCTTAACCGTAAGTATTGCATTTTCACAATGTGTTACAAAGTTTTGCTGTAACTTAGCTGAAAAGCATTGAATTGCGGCGCTCGAAAACACATGATAAATAAAAATTTATTCAATTTCTAATGGATACAAAATAATGAAAAAAATAATGGGACTCAGTGCAATCGCTTTTGCAGTGTTAGCTGGTTGTTCTTCTACTTCTACCACAACGCCTCCTGCAGCTAATACTAACCTTATTCCTGACTCGTTAGTTATCAGCCCAAACGACACCCGTGAGTACAAAACATTAAAACTAGATAACGAAATTGATGTAATTTTGATTTCAGATCCTAGTGCTGAAAAATCAGCTGCTGCTTTGAGTGTAGGCGTTGGTTTATTGCACGACCCTATGTCGCAACAAGGCATGGCGCACTACCTAGAGCATATGCTGTTCCTTGGTACAGACCGCTACCCAGACACTAAAGGTTACAGTGATTTCATGACCAAAAATGGTGGCGCACATAACGCTTACACCTGGTTAGATATCACAAACTACATGTTCAAAGTAAACAATGATGCCTACGACGAAGCACTTGACCGCTTTGCTGATTTCTTTAAATCACCAAAGCTTTACCCTGAATACACAGACAAAGAAAAAAATGCGGTAAACGCAGAGTGGTCAATGCGTCGTGAAATGGACTTTTTTGGCCAATTTAAATTGGCACGTCAAATGATGGGCTCACACCCTGCAAACCGTTTCTTAATTGGTAACCTAGAAACTTTAGGTGACAAAGAAGGCAGCAATCTGCATAAAGAAACCGTTGCTTTCTATAACAAATATTATTCATCGAACATTATGAAAGTGGCGATGATCTCAAATCGTCCACTGGCTGAAATGGAAGCAAAAGCTAAACAGTATTTTGCTGATATTGAAAACAAAAAAATCGAAAAACCAACGGTGACTGATAAGTTAGACTTTTCTGTTGCTGGCGGAAAGCGTGTTTACTACTCACCAAATGAAGATGTAAAACAACTACAGTTAGAGTTCACAATTGCTGATAACAGTTCACAGTTTGCGGTTAAACCAAATCGTTTTGTTTCATACCTTTTAAGTAACGAAATGCAAGGCAGCCCAGCACAAATACTACGTGATAAAGGTTGGGTATCAGGTTTATCGTCTTCTGCTTCACCAACGCAATATGGGAACTACGGAAGCTTAACAGTTGATATTGAATTGACTGATGCCGGCATGCAAAACCGCGAAGAAATTGTTGCTATGGTTATGCAATATATTGCACTTATCAAAGATCAGGGTGTTGATAGCAAATACTTTAATGAAATTCGTACATCGTTAAACAATTCGTTTCAATTCCTCGAAAAAGGAGATGAGTTTGGTTATGTAAGTAACTTAACTGATAGCATGCAAAAGTTCCCTGTGAACAACGCAATTAACGCACCTTATTATTATGCAAAGTTTGATGCAGATGCGGTGCAAAATGTCCTTTCGCAATTAAACGAAGATACTTTACGTATTTGGTATATTTCAAAACAAGAAGAGACAGATTCACAGCTGCATTTTTACGATGGTAAATATCGTATTGAAGATATCAGTGAGTCAGAAGTTGCAAGCTGGAATAAACCAAGTGAATACGCGTTAGCATTACCAACAGTAAACCGCTTATTACCTGAAAGCTTTGCAATTAAAACAGCTGAGTTTAAACAACAAGCGCATCCTGAACTGGTATTTGATAAGCAGGGCGTTAAAGTTTGGCGTCAAGCAAGTCAGCAGTTTGCTGAGCAGCCTAAAGGTCTTGTTGAAGTTTACATTAATACGCCAGATGCCCTTGAGAATGTAAAATCACAGGTTCTTTACTCAATTTGGGCTGATCTTTATAACTTACAACAAAGTAAATTAAGCACAGAAGCCGCTGTTGCAGGTATGAGTTTAGGGTTACAGCCAAGTAATGGCCTTGTGTTATCGCTTAGTGGTTTCACTGATAAACAAGATGTACTTTTAGCTCAGGCCCTTGAAAATCTAACGTTAGATGTGTCTGAAGAAGGTTTTGCCCAAGCAATCGATCGTTTTAAGCGTGACTTACTAAATCAGCAAAAGCAGTTCCCATTCTATCAAGCATTCGGTGAGTACTCTAAGCTTACTCGCAGTGGTAAATTTGATACAGAAACCTTGATTCCAGCGGCAGATGCACTAACCCTTGCAGATTTTGCGGCTATTAAACTATCAACACTTGCTGAAAATGATTTACGTGTATTCACGTTTGGTAACTATAACCAAAACGATGTTGAATCTATTGCGAGTAAACTAACCGCTATTTTACCAAAAGGTCATAAAGCGACGGAGTTTGCCAGAAGTAAAGCCTGGTTACCTCAACCTGGTGAGCGTATCGTATTACAAAAAGATATTGATGTAGCGGATGTAGCAATCATTGATATGGTTGTACACCCAACACCTGGCTATAAGCAAAAAGCGCAGGCACAAATCTTACAAAGCCACTTTAGAACTGTAGCGTTTGATAAGTTACGTACTGAAGAGCAATTAGCTTATGCGGTTGGTGCGTTAGCGCGTCCTATTGAAGATTACTCTGCATTGGGCCTATATATTCAAACACCGGTTAAAGGCCCTAAAGAGATGCAAGCGCGTTTTGATGAGTTCAAAAAGCAATACGCTGTTGAGCTTGATAACATGACAGAAGAAACATTTGCACAACTTAAAAATGCAACGCTTGTGTCTTTAAAAGAGCAACCTAAGAATTTAAGTGATGAAATGTCACCGCTTATTTCTGATTGGTACCGTGAAAACTTCAACTTTGACTCTAAAGAAAAGCTTATCGCTGAAGTTGAAAAAGTGACATTGGCTGATCTAAAAGATTACTACAAGAAAACGATGCTAAACAATGAAGCTGCGCGTTTAAACATTCAAATGCGTGGTAGTAAGTTTGCAGATAAGCCATTTGCTGATCTTAAAAACCAAACAAAAGTTGAAAACTTAGAGACGTATTACAAAGGCATTAAATTGCAAAAGTAACTTTATAGTTGATAAACAAAAGCCCAAGCAATTGCTTGGGCTTTTTTTTCGAAAAGGAAGCTTAGGAGAAATAACCCTGAGTATTAATTTAGTCAATAACAATTTTTATTGGAGTGATAATTACTTTACACTCATCAATAACGTCACTTTTTATTAATTGAGCAAATGGGTTATGGCTTTTTCAGATACTTACAGACTCAGTAGCCATGCGGTTATCACCAATAACCAAGGTCAGGTGTTATTACTAAAAGCTGATTACGGTCAAAAAAGTTGGGGGCTACCTGGTGGAGCTTTAGATAAAGGTGAAACCATTCATCAAGCGTTGCTTCGTGAATGCCAAGAAGAGCTTAACTGTGATGTAGATATCGCTTATTTAAGTGGCGTTTATTATCACACAGCATTTAACTCTCATGCGTTTATTTTTCGTGCTTATATAGCTGATGACGCTGAGATAATGTTGAGTAATGAGCACACTGAGTATGGCTATTTCGATATTGACGAGTTATCTAAAGTACAAAAAGAGCGTGTTTTAGACTGCCTTAATTTTACCAATGATGTCGTTAGTAAGGTGTTTTAATAAATGTTAGATATATACTTACGTGCCGGGCAGCCTGATGATGCGACTTTTATCGTTGAGCTTTTGAACCAAGCAACATTTTTGGAGCATATCGGTAATAAAAATATAAATACGCCCGCACAAGCTGAGCATTATATTCAACAAACGTTTATAAATAGCCACCAGCAATTTGGCTTTGGCAGTTATATTGTTTGTTTAGCTGATGATACACCGGTTGGAATGGTGGGGCTCTTTCAGCGCGATGCGTTAGCTATCCCCGATTTAGGATTTGCCTTGTTAGCTAACTATGAAGGTAAGGGTATTATTACATCTGCTGCTAGGTTATTGATGGTAAAAAAACACGTATTAGAGCTTGGTGTACTTGCTGCAATAACCTCACCAACAAATATTGGCTCACAAAAGGTGTTACAGAAACTTGGCTTTGAGTTCATAGGCGATGTCATCATTAACGATGACAATCAGCCTCTAAAACTCTTATTAAAGAGCAAGCTTTGATACTTCGTTTGCAACCTGTTTGTTGACCTTTAGCCACGTTGACTCAAGTGTTGCGACAAGCCCTTCGTAATCACTGTCTTGTAGTGGTGTAAGCTCATTAAAGTAATTGACCGCCTTTAACTTTCGGCCAGATTCAGGGTTTGTATAGTACAAACGCCAAAGCCCTGCAATGTTGGCATTGCCTTGCTCATCGCCGTTGAAGTGATGTAGCTCATATTCTAATTCATAAAAGCTTTGCTGATCTAAATCGGTTATCACCGGTAAACCTTTTATTACCATCCAATTATCAAGTTCAGTGTAAAGCTGTTGATGGGCACTGGCGGTTAACATTAAATCGGGTGATTCGCTCCATAAATGGTAGTTAGCAGCATTGACTCGGTTGTTGTTGAGAACCATAGCAATACCACGATTATTAAGCGCACCACGTAGCTGTACGGTATTAATTCTGAGCTGAGCTTGTGTATTCTCAGCTAAGCGCTGCATTGCAATAATTGGCTGCGAAAATTGATAATACTCAATAGTCGAGAATGACGTTTGACTGCAGGCCGAAAGTAATAGCGCTGATGCAACTGAAGCACAGAGTTTATAGTTCATTATTGTTTCCTCGGCGTTGGGTCTGCTGGTAGCTCTTTATCAAAGATCAACATATTAGGTTGCTGGTTTAAACCTCGTGTGAGTGGCTGCAGCTCTTCACTTAAACGTTTAAATTCAGATAAAGTTGTTTGCAACTGCTGGTGGAATGTTGAGCCTTGCTCATAACTTGCCATAGTTTTTTCAAATTGTTTCATTGTTTTATCGAACTGTTGCATGCTCTTAGTCATTTCTGCAAAGTTGCGATTAATATCACCCGGTAAGTCTTGTGTATCTTGCTTATTTAGTAGCTCTCTCATGTCATGAGCAAGCGCTTGGTACTCGGCAAAGGTGGTCTGCATTTGTGCTAAGCTATCTTCAATTTTAAGGTTATTTACTTTATTCAATACATCAGAGACTTGGTCGGCTATGACTGTAATACCGCTTGATACACTCGGGAATACGGTATATTCAGCTATCGTCTTTAACTCGGCGGGTTCTGCGTTATCGTAAATATCTAAGTCAACATACACCGCACCAGTGAGTAAGTTACCTGGCTTTAAAGAGGCTCGAAGACCATTTTTGATCCAGCCATCTAAACTCGAATACCAAAACTCGCGTGCTGCTGCACTGTCGTGGTAGAGGCGCCCATACTCAATTTTTATCAGGGCAGGTACTGCGGTGTTATCGGTTCTAAAGTGTGCAGGCTTACCATCTATTATCACACTTGCAGGTGCTTCAACTACACTACCGATGCGCATACCTCGGTATTCGACAGGAGCGCCAGCGCGTAAGCCGCGAATTGATTGCTCAAAGTCGATTAAGTAGTAGTCAAAATCGTAAAAGCGTTCTTCTAAGGCGGCTTTGTAGCTATTACTTAAAGAAAAACTATGGCCGTTACTGGCAACTTCACCGGGCGCTTGTTGCTCAGGAATACCAACAGAAATACCGCCTTTTAGCAATTTACTTAACGAGCCTGTATTAACATTAATACCATCTGCAGAGAGGTCTATTTCGATGCCTGAGTTTACCCAGAAAATAGAGTTTAAGGTGATCAAGTTTTGATATGGCTCATTGATAAAAATGCCATATTTCATCGCTTGATTCTTCCAATCAAAGGTGGCGGTTTCTATTTGGCCAATTTTGTAATCTTTAAAGTAAATACCGGTACTCACATCAAGCACTTCTGCGTTATAACTTAATAGGGTGAAGCGCCCACCTTTTACATCTTTACCAATTAGAGCCGGTTCATCTTGTAGCTCAAATCTTTCGGCCAGCTTTTTACTCTCTCCCGGTGCAAATTCTAAATACACACCAGAGAGTAGGGTACTCATGCCGCTTATGCCGGTATCGTCAATCCGTGGTTTTACCACCCAAATTTTCGCATCATCTGTGAGTAAATCGTCGTAATGTTTATCGATTTGCGCCCGTGCGATAACGCTATTTTGTTTATCTGATAAACGAACATGGTCGATTTGGCCAATCTTCACGCTACGTACTTTTATTTCCGTTTTACCGGCCACAATACCTTCTGCATGAGGCATTTTGATAAAAATGGTGGTGCCTTTATTTGCTTGATACTGGTACAACATCCATGCGCCGATTAATAAGGCAATAACTGGAATGATCCAGATTGCTGATATATTTGGCGCTGTTTTTATTTTAGCGGTTTCGCTCATGCCAAGGTCTCTTGTTTCGCAGTACTTAAGTTATCTGGGTTATCCCACAATAAACGTGGATCAAACGCATGGGCTGCCAACATCTGGCAAATAACCATGGTTGTAAAAAATATTGTGCCAATGCCAGGTGTTACTGACATTAAGTTTCCGAGTTGCACTAAGGCTACTAGAATCGCCACAACAAATACATCGATCATTGACCATTTACCAATAAATTCAGTCAATTGATAGATACGTGTATAGCTTTTAGTTTGTCTGTTTGCTGGCCTCATCACCATAAAGCATAAAAAACTTAATATTAGCGCTTTGGCAAGGGGAACAACCACACTCGCTAAAAAGATGATCATTGCGATAGGGTACGAACCACTATTCCATAAAATCATTACGCCACCAATAATAGTTGATGGAGTTTCATCGCCAAGGCTTGTGGTGTACATAATAGGATAGACATTGGCTGGAATATAACAGGCCACTGAGGTTAATAACCACGCTGCGGCTTTTTGCACACTAAAAGGATTACGAGTGTAAGTTTTAGAGTCGCAGCGTGAACAGATTTCGGTCGCACACAGTTGCCCACAAACATGACATGCTCTTAATCCTTGATCAATAGCACGCGTGTTTGGCTTTGTTTGCTCTATGTATTCAGGTTCTTTTAATTGTTGCCATAAGGTGTGCTTATTTAATTTTGCTGTGGCTGCCACATAACAAATAACAAAAGCGCTATAGGCCCAAAAGCTTACACCAAATTCAATATCGGCCATCGACATGATTTTTACCATACTGACCATCACGCCAATTAAAAAAATCTCTGACATGATCCAAGGTTCTAACACAAAGGTGGTTTTTAACAGTCTTTTTCCCCATTGATATGGTAACGCTTTTAGTAAGCCTAGATGTAGTGGAATTATGAGTACTAATAAAAGAAGGGGCAGACCAATAATACTGGTGTCGATGAACAAACCTAAAAAGTCGTTGTCGTAATTAAAGAGAATACGAGCGGCATCGGGTAAGGTGATTGTTTGGGTAATACCACTACTGGTAAAAGACAGGAATGGATAAAACATACTACTCAGTAGCATAACAATAGCACTTAAACTTAGTGCGACCACCATACTATCTTGGTTAGCTTGCGATGCCGAAAGCTTTGTATTGCAATGAGGGCATATTGCCACTTGTTTTGCACTTAAGTGTGGGATCTCAATGACAAGATCGCAGCTAGGACAGGCTGTTTGCAAACTTTGGGTCTCTTAAACAAGAACTTAGTTAAGTTTGCATCAAATAGTGTATAAATTCAAATGCACCTTTGTTTAATATAAGCTAATATTTGTACAAAGCGATTACGCTTTTTAATACATTTAATTCTTTAAGGTGAGCAGTGAAGCAATTATTTATCCTTTTAATGTTGTTTGTTAGTGTTAAAGGTGAGTGTTTATCTGAGCCAAATACGCAAAAAACCATTGTTGTTGCTGCAAGCGCCTCTTTACCTCCTTATGTTATAGAAGACACTAACAGTGGCATTCAACTCGAAATATTGAAAGCTGCTTTCAAATCGCAAGGCATTTCTAATATCGATATCCATTACATGTCTAATAAGCGTGCTGAGCAGCAACTTATGCAGGGCAAGGTTGATATTGCGCTGAACTTTCCACCTGTACTTACTTCACATGTATATAAGAGCGATGAACTTCTCCGCTATCAAAATGTGGCGGTTAGCCTTGCTGATAAAGATCTTAAGATTAGTAGTATCTACGATTTAGCAGGTAAAAGCGTGCTTGCCTTTCAAAATGCGACTAATTTCATTGAAGCGCCTTTTAAATCGGTTACTAACATTTTGCGTTCTTACGAAGAAGTAGTTAACCAAGAAGCGCAAGTTGATCACCTTATGAAAGGCTGGGTCGATGTAATTATCCTAGAGCGCCGAGTGTTTTTATACTATCTAGAAAAATACAAACAAAGCGCTGAGGTTAAACCTTTTATTGTGCATGCAATTTTTAAAGAAGCACCAAGACCTGCGTTTTTTTACAGTAAAACGTTAAAAAACACGTTTAATTTGGGTCTTGGTGAGATCATTGAGTCAGGCCAGTACCAAGCAATTATTCGCCTTGATGGTACTGAGTACGCGCAACTTTCAAAGCCTGAGTTACGCGAATAACGCGACGGTTTGGCGGCTCAGCGCAATTAGCTTACCGTCTTCACTCCAAATGCAGCCATCTTCTAGCCCATAGCCATCCTTACTATGGTGTGTAACCGCTTCGTAGCCAATCCAAGCATCATGGGCAATTGCAGGCTCTTCAACAAATTCTATGTACCACGACATGCTACTTGCAGGTGCGGGTTGCTTATACATTTGTAATAAGGTTGGTGGCCATGCATCTGTTAGGGCGATGATGTGGGCTTCAGTCATTTGCTCTGGTACATGTTTGAATTTCATCCAACCACCTAAATGTGAGGTGTCTGCTCCAGAGAATGGCATATTACCGTCTTGTAAACACAGTGCCACATGTTGAAAAAATGCCGGCATCACGCCTTCTTTATAAGGTAGGATGAAACGCTCATCAACCGGTTTTAGCTGCATAGTTTTAGTTACATCTACACGAACATTGGACTGACGCTCAGCCCCAAAACAGGCTTGTGTAATAACACAAACATCGCCATTTTGAATCACTTTTGCTAGTACCTGCGCACTGTTTTTGCCTTCACGTAAGACTTCAACGTCGATTGAAAAATCATTGTCAGCGATTAACGGGCCAACAAAGTTAGTGCTTAAAGATAGTAAGCGGCGAGAGCTATCGATATGCTGACGTATAGCTTGATATAATAAAGCTGCAGATAATCCACCAAACGCTGTGCGGCCTTGGCACCAGTTTTCTGGAAACTGCATTACTTTTGTTTTGTCTTTGCCTAGTTCAGTTGCCATGGCGAGTAATTGTTCAAAATGCATAATTTTCCTTAACATTTATTGTTATGGTGTTTGTTATAGCATAGCCAAAGTCATCAGACCAGTTTGTTTATCCTGCAAGCAGGCTGAGAAAACAGCGCTTTTTGTGGAAAAAACGTCCATTTCGAAAATATTTCAAAAAAAAGTAATTTTTTTTCATTTTTACAGTTGAATTCAGTTTCCTGCACCCCTATCTACTAGTCATCGAACGTTTTAACGAATTTTGAAGTTGGAGAAGATTCATGGGTAGAATTATTGGAATCGATTTAGGTACTACTAACTCTTGTGTAGCAGTACTAGACGGTGATAAAGCACGCGTTATCGAAAACGCGGAAGGCGATCGCACAACACCATCGATCATTGCATATACGCAAGACGGTGAAACATTAGTTGGTCAACCTGCAAAACGCCAAGCAGTAACTAACCCAACTAACACATTATTTGCAATCAAGCGTCTAATTGGTCGTCGTTTTGAAGACGAAGAAGTACAACGCGATATCGGTATCATGCCTTTTAAAATTGTAAAAGCTGATAACGGTGATGCATGGGTTGAAGCACGTGGCGAGAAACGTGCTGCACCACAAATTTCAGCAGAAGTGCTGAAAAAAATGAAGAAAACAGCAGAAGACTTCCTAGGTGAAGCGGTTACTGAAGCCGTAATCACAGTACCTGCATACTTCAATGATTCACAACGTCAAGCAACTAAAGATGCTGGTCGTATTGCTGGTCTTGAAGTTAAACGTATCATCAATGAGCCAACTGCCGCTGCACTTGCATACGGCATGGACAAAAATAAAGGTGAAAACGTTGTTGCAGTATATGACTTAGGTGGTGGTACTTTCGATATCTCTATCATCGAGATTGATGAAGTTGAAGGCGAGCACACATTTGAAGTTCTAGCAACTAACGGTGACACTCACTTAGGTGGTGAAGATTTCGATAACCGTGTTATCAACTACTTAGTTGAAGAGTTTAAGAAAGATCAAGGTATCGACCTTAAAACTGACCCACTTGCAATGCAACGTGTTAAAGAAGCTGCTGAAAAAGCGAAAATTGAACTTTCTTCTGCACAACAAACAGAAGTTAACTTACCGTACGTGACTGCTGACGCAACAGGTCCTAAGCACATGAACGTTAAAGTTACTCGTGCAAAACTTGAGTCACTTGTTGAAGACTTAGTAACTAAGTCAATCGAGCCACTTAAGCGCGCACTAGCTGATGCTGATTTATCAGTAAGCGACGTAAATGACATCATCCTTGTTGGTGGTCAAACACGTATGCCTCTAGTACAAAAAACAGTTGCTGAGTTCTTTGGTAAAGAGCCTCGTAAAGATGTTAACCCAGATGAAGCAGTTGCAGTAGGTGCAGCGATTCAAGGTGGTGTACTAGCTGGTGACGTTAAAGACGTACTACTACTTGACGTATCTCCGTTATCACTAGGTATCGAGACTATGGGTCAAGTAATGACAGCTCTAATCGAGAAAAACACGACGATTCCTACTAAGAAATCACAAGTTTTCTCAACAGCTGAAGACAACCAATCAGCGGTAACGATTCACGTACTACAAGGTGAGCGTAAGCGTGCAAGCGATAACAAATCACTAGGTCAATTTAACCTAGAAGGTATTCGCCCAGCACAACGTGGTACTCCACAAATCGAAGTAACATTCGACGTAGATGCGGACGGTATCTTACATGTATCTGCTAAAGATAAAGATACAGGTAAAGAGCAGAAGATCACAATCCAAGCTTCTTCAGGTCTAAGCGACGATGAAGTAGAAAAAATGGTTCGTGATGCTGAAGCGCACGCTGAAGAAGATAAGAAATTCGAAGAGCTAGTAGCAACTCGTAACCAAGCTGATGCAATGGTTCACGGTACACGTAAGCAAATCGAAGAAGCGGGTGATGCATTACCTGCAGAAGATAAAGAAGCAATCGAAGCTGCACTTACAGAGCTAGAAGCGGCGATTAAAGGTGATAACAAAGAAGAGATTGAAGCGAAAACGCAAGCTCTTGCTGAGAAGTCACAAAAGCTAATGGAAATTGCACAAGCTAAAGCACAGCAGCAACAAGGCGGTGCGGATGCAGGTGCTGAGCAATCTTCTGCAAAACAAGACGACGATGTTGTTGATGCAGAGTTCGAAGAAGTGAAAGACGACAAGTAATTGCTTGTTTCGCTTCTGCCTAACGCAATAATGGCTGCTTTGTTTAGCCAATTAAGTTAGGATGAAATGATTGAGGCGCGCCAGCGATTTCGCTTGACGCGCCTTTTGCATGTATATAAACGGTAAATTGATAAGTTGCTAATCCTCTTAAATGGTTATGACCATAATACGATTTGTATCAGTCGATTTATCTTACGCAGTGTAGCTGCAGTAAAAAGAGTAGTGTGATAGATATGTCAAAAAGCGATTATTATGAAGTTCTCGGCGTGAGCAAAGATGCCAGCGAACGAGACATAAAAAAAGCGTATAAGCGCTTAGCGATGAAATATCATCCAGACCGTACCGCAGGCGATAAAGACCTTGAAGCTAAATTTAAGGAAGTAAAAGATGCCTACGAAGTACTAACTGATCCGCAAAAGCGTCAAATGTATGATCAGTACGGCCATGCAGCCTTTGAACAAGGTGGTGGCGGTCATGGCGGTGGCTTCGGCGGCGGTCATGGTGATTTTGGTGATATTTTCGGTGATGTGTTTGGAGATATCTTTGGTGGTGGCGGTGGTCGTCGTCAATCGCGTCAACAACGTGGTTCGGACTTACGTTACAACATGGACTTAAGCCTTGAAGAGGCTGTTCGTGGTAAAGATGTCGAAATTAAAGTACCAACCTGGGTTAGCTGTAAGCCATGTGACGGTAGCGGTGCAAAAGCTGGTTCTAAACCAAAAACATGTACTACCTGTCATGGTGCAGGCCAAGTACAAATGCGCCAAGGTTTCTTCGCGGTTCAGCAAACTTGTCCTACGTGTCAGGGCACAGGTCAAATTATTTCTGATCCATGTGACAGCTGTCATGGTCAAGGTCGCGTAGAAAAAACTAAGACCTTATCAGTTAAGATCCCAGCAGGTGTTGATACAGGTGACCGTATTCGTCTATCGGGCGAAGGTGAAGCGGGCATGCATGGAGCACCAGCAGGTGATTTATACGTTCAGGTTTCTGTACGTGAACATCCGATTTTCCAACGTGATGGTAATAACCTGTATTGTGAAGTGCCTATTGGCTTTACAACAGCAGCCCTGGGCGGTGAAATTGAAGTTCCGACACTGGATGGCCGTGCAAAACTGAAGATCCCATCAGAAAGCCAAACGGGCAAGATGTTCCGTATGCGTGGTAAAGGCGTTAAGTCTGTACGTAGTGGCGCTCAAGGTGACTTGATCTGTAAAGTGGTTATTGAAACGCCGGTTAATCTTAATGATCGCCAACGTGAATTGCTTGAAGAACTTGAGCAAAGCATGGGTAAAGATGGCTCTAAAAACCGTCCAAAAGAAAAAGGTTTCTTTGACGGTGTTAAGAAGTTTTTCGATGACCTAACTAAGTAACTCTAGTTAAGTAACTTTAGTTAGAGAGTAAAAAAGGCGCTGATAAGCGCCTTTTTTATTGGTAATTGTCTGCTTTAATGATCTAAGAATAAGTAGTTTTGCCAACTTTTCATTCTGATCAATACTTTACGCATTACTGATACGTGCTCGAAGTGTTCTGAATAAACAGCGACTTCTGTGCTTGTCCCCTGTGGTAGGTGATATTCACTCATGTCGTCTGTGATTTTTAAGGTGACAATTGCGCGGCCTTGGCGAGCAAAAAACTCAGTGCCCATCAGTGTACCTTGTGCTTGTACTTGCCCTTCACCAATAGCTGGTAATACATCGATTACTTCACCCGCAAAGGTTTTGCCAGGAATAGCTTTAAAGATAAAGTCTGCTTTGTAGCCTGGTTCAAGTCTTAATAGTGAATTTTGTCTAAATGCAGCGACGTAAACGGTATCTTCTTTGTGCACAAAGGTCATTACTGGGCGTAGTGGCATTGGTACTGCAATCATCCCAGGGCGTAATGTTAGTTGTGTAACATAGCCATCGGTAGGTGCATAAACGCTTGTGCTGTCTAAGTTAAATTGAGCTTGCTCTAAATTAGCGCGAGCTGCGGCAATTTTAGTTTGTTCGCCGTTTATTTCAGACTCAAATGCAAGTTTTTGACGTAACTCTTCGGCCTGTGCTGCTTCGTAACTTGCCTTCGCTGCTAAGTATACACCTAATTTATTATCAACTTGGCCTTTTGAGTAAGCACCGCTTTTTGCGCCTTTTTCATAACGTTCGTATTCTTTCTTACTACGATCATATTCAGCTTTAGCCATTAGGGCACTGGCTTGTGCTGATTTATAGGCCGCTTCTAAACCGAGGACTGACTGTTTTGCATCTTGCAAAGCGGCAATCGCTTGATTTAGTTTGGCTCGATATAAGGTATCGTCTAGGCGAAACAGTAAGTCACCTTTTTTAACAGGCTGATTTGGTTTTACTGCAACTTCTTCAACGGTACCGCGTACATTTGGCACAATAGGTGTTGTGACATAGGCACTGCTGGCCATATTTGAATGTGGGTGGTTATAGTTCATTAACAGGATCAAAGCGCCGATCAGCACCACACCACCAAGTACCGCGGTGGGTACCGTCCATTTATTAAGTGGGATTTTAAAAACTTTAAAGATACCAATGCACAATGCGGTATAAGTGAGTATTAATAACAAATCCATAGTTTATTTCTCTTTATTATTCGATTGAGCATTTATTTGTGCTTGTAGCGCTGCCACTGTGGCTGTCAGGCTAGCTACTTTTTCTGCTAAGTCTTCTTGTTCCTTTTGGATCTGGTTAAAACCCCAGCCGCGGTCATCACGCCATAATGTCGCCCAAACCCATAAAAACGGCCATAGTACGTGTAGGGTAAATAGACTAACCCAGCCTGCATAATGGATGGCATCTTGATGAGGGTGATTACGTTTCTTTGCAATTTCGTAGGGAATATCGTGAATGGCAATAACACCATAAAATATTACTACCGTTACAAACACTAGCATGACCAGTGCAAAGTAGTCTAAAAACATGTACTTTCCTTTGTTTAACTTATAATCAATTTAATAATACGTGAAATTTACCTAATTCCTAGTCGGTATTTTCAGATTTAGTTCAGCACAACGTAGTAGTCGGTATCAGCAAGACAACGACATAAAGTCACATCCTCTGAAAATGTAGTGTTTTGTATTCGGCCTTTTTCTAAGCCAAGCGTATAGCACTTGCTTTGACAATCCATGTAGGCACTCCACGCGAGGTATTCGTTACACACAAAATTCACTGCATACAATAGGGTGAGTATGATAAATAACTGTTTGGCTAGATAGAGCCCTGTGTGTCTAGACATGCTTGTTACCCAGCCCAGGATTCATTACTTTAGTGTAGTCGAATTAGGCCTATTTAGTGTGTTTTGTAGCGGTTTTTCTATTGCCTTATATTCCTTGTTCACGGTATGTTTTATAAAGTGACTGCTAATTAATTAGTTATAGGAAAATCAATGACGCCGGCTATAAACTTACTGAAGAAGAAAGGTATTAGTTTTGATGTGCTTAGTTATCAGCATGAGCCTTCGCAACAACAGTTTGGCCTTGAAGCGGTTGAAAAGCTTAAGCTACCAGCTGAGCAAGTATTTAAAACCTTAGTACTTGAAGATGCTGACCACCAGCTTTTGGTTGCTATTGTGCCAGTTAGCCAACAAGTTAACCTGAAAATGCTGGCAAAGGCGGCAAAGGTTAAAAAAGTACAGATGGCTCCACAACAAAAAGTCGAAAATACCACAGGTTATATTTTAGGGGGAGTGAGCCCGCTAGGTCAGAAAAAGCGCCTTAATACCTATGTGCATCAATCTGCAGATAGCTTTGACGTGATGTATGTTTCAGCTGGTAAGCGAGGCCTTGAGATTGCATTGGCCCCTAAGGATTTATGCAGTTTACTAAATGCTAAGCAGGCAGACTTTTAGCAATGTATTTTTGGTAGGTTATGCCAGCGGGTTGTGTAATGAGGCGATAAGTACGCGCGTTTCATATGCCAGCGGGTCGTAGGAGTTTCGCTGGCTATGGCAAGGGTACCCACGCCATAACGGGTGTTAATGTTATCAAGACACTTCATCAGTTTAGGGTTATCGATAGGCGCTTGAAATAGATCAGGTTGCTGAAATATGTGGCTTGATAACTCAAGAGCACCTACACCACATTTATAAAATCGTACCCCAGGTTTATAGAGATGATCAAATACCTCACTAATAGCATTGGCGAACACACAACTATCGGCGGTGGCGACACTAAACTCATAAATATAGGACTTTTTATAATAGCCATCTTGATGAGGAGAGCTGGCCACAAACATTAATAAACGTTGAGTCTGTGAGCCTTGCGCACGTAGTTTTCTTGCTACAATCACACAATGATTGATCAGTGCCGTTTTCAGCGCGGTGGCGTCAGTGATACGCTCTCCAAAACTACGGGTCGAAAAAATCTCTTTTTTGTCTTGGCGCACTTCATCCCAGGCTAAACAGCTTTTACCGCGTAACTCGTTCACTGTGCGCTCTAATACAATACTAAAAAGGCGCTTTATTTTTCGTGGTTCTTGTTCGGCTAAATCAAAGGCCGTATTGATATTCATTGCTTTGAGTTTTTTAGCTAAACGCCGACCAACGCCCCAAACATCTTGTACGTCCATGGCTTTTAGAATGGCTACCCGTGAAGTTTCTGAGTCAATCACTGCAACGCCATCAAAGCCGGGGAGTTTTTTCGCTGCATGATTGGCGGCTTTGGCTAGGGTTGCTGTTGGGCCAAATCCAACCCCAACAGGTAGCTTTGTTTCGCGCCATACGGTACGGCGAATATCATGGCCATAGCGATGCCAATCATGAATAAGTTTTTTGAAACCAGTAAAGTTTAAAAATGATTCATCAATAGAGTATATGTGCTGATTATCGCAAAAGCGGCCAATCACGTTCATCATCCGCTCGCTTAAATCCGCATACAGCTCATAGTTAGATGAGCGGATCACCACTTGGTTATCTTCGAGTATTTTCTTTACTTGAAAATAGGGCTGAAATTTTGGAATAGCCAGCTTTCGTGCAATAGGGCACACAGCACAAATACAGCCATCGTTGTTAGTAAGAACCACAACCGGTTTACTACGAATAGCCGGATCAAATACTTTTTCGGCGCTGGCATAAAAGGCAACCGCATCGACTAAGGCGTACATGCTAATAGCTCTTTACTACTGCGATGTAAGCGAATTGAGCGAGTGACCACGCCCTCTAATTGAAATTCATCAGATTGACGTAGTTGCACTGCGGGGTATTTAGGTGAGGCTGATAATAACTGGGCATTGTGTTTATCTAATAGCTTACAAACAAATAAACCATTTAGATTCGCGACAATGACATCGCCATTTTTAACGTCTTCGGCGCGATCAACCAGTAATAAGTCACCATCAAAAATCCCCACACCTTGCATTGATTCGCCAGAGGCAATACCAATAAATGTTGCATCAGGGTGTTTAATCAATAGCTGATCTAATGATAAGCCTAGCTCTTTGTATTGTGCTGCCGGTGATTCAAAACCACATACGCCAGCTTCGATATAAATAGGAATAACACGCATAACAAAACCACTATACTGTACGTTTGTACAGTATAGTGGTTTGTGGTTATCTTGCCAATAAGATCACGGGGTGTTGTGATTGATATTTTCGATCATGGTTGTGGCAATAGCGATAAAATCACGTACTTGCTGATCAGTTAAACCGTGGCAAAGTTTGGCATCAACCTCTTGCTCTGCAACTTCTAAACGCGAGAATAGGGCGTTACCTTGATCAGTAAAGGATAAAATTAAACAGCGCTTATCGTTTTCGTCGGCACATTTAGAAACCAGTTCAAGCTTTATAAGCTCTTTTACTAAGCGTGCTATTTGTGCTTTATCACGACCAGTTTTGGCAACAATATCATTGGCAGTACAGTGCTGTGTTTCGGCAATAATATGTAAACAGCGTACATGCAGTGCGTTAAGACCAAGCTCGTTGGCATTAATGGCTTCGCGTACAGTGACACGGTAACTTTGTGCCAGTGTAAATAAAGCTGAAGAAAGAGAGGTTTGTGGCATGATTCACCTAAGTTAAGCAAGTTTGCATTAGTTGACAAAGTCAATTAAAAGCGTATAGTTGACTATATCAACTATTGGGGCGTTGTGCAATTTAACCAGCTAGGAGACCAAGATGGCTAGAAAAGTTCGTCGTGCAAACGTATTAAGTACTACACGTATTTCCCCGCATCTACAAAGAATTGTTGTTGGCTCAGACGAGTTTGCCGATTTCCCACAAGATGCAAAAGGTGCGTACGTAAAGGTATTACTCCCGCATGCCGGTGAATCTAAGGTTGAACTTGATTTACACGCTGAGCACCCAGCATTAATGCGCTCTTACACTATTCGTGATATCAACCCCATTAGCGGTGCAATTACCCTCGATTTTGTGGTTAACCAACATCAAGGTGTGGCAACCAACTGGGCACAAAATGCATGTGTAGGCGACGAGGTAGGTATAGCAGGCCCAGGCCCTAAAAAACTCACTGATTTTACGCAAACACATTATTTAATGCTGGCAGATTTAACCTCTGTAAATGCAATCAATGGCTACTTACAAGCCCTGCCACAAGATGCCACTGTCGATGTCATTATTCATGTTGCTGATAAAGCCGACATCATTGAGCTTGAACAAATTAAAGCACACACCCAACATAGTGTTGAATGGTTAGTAACAGATGAGCCAGAAACAGATTTACTCGACCAAGTAACACGCTTATGTGCTGGCTATAACACGCAACCTATGGTGTTTATGGCATTAGAAGCAAACTTGGTGAAGGCAATTCGCCGTTTAGTAACAAGCAGTTTTGAAATTAACCGTGAACACATCGTTGCATCAGCTTATTGGAAGCGTGGTATTGACGCCGATGGCCTAAAGGTGGAAAAACAGCAACAAAGCCGTGCCTAATTAGCATTTGAAAAATAGCCATTCGCTCTCATTAACTAATTATAAAGAGTTAAATTTTGGAGAGCGAATGTCAGATCTTAGCAACACACCTTTTTCATTGCTTGAATTGAGCCCAATGAAAGAGCACGAAACCGTTTCGCAAACACTAGCTAACACTGTTACCTATGCACAAACAGCCGACAAACTGGGTTTTAATCGGTTTTGGATGGCAGAGCATCATAATATGCGCGGTATCGTGTGTGCCGCAACTTCAGTACTGATAGGTCATATCGCAGGTAAAACTCAGAATATCCGCGTAGGTGCAGGTGGAGTGATGTTACCTAACCATCCACCGCTGGTGGTTGCTGAGCAATTTGGCACCCTAGAGAGTTTATACCCCGGTCGCATTGATTTAGGTTTAGGCCGAGCCCCAGGTAGTGACCCAATTACCAGCCGTGCTTTACGCCGTGACGAGCAACGTGCTGAGCACTTCAATGATGAGGTAACGGAGCTGCAAGCTTTACTTGGCCCATATAAAGGTGACTCTCCAGTACGCGCAATCCCAGGTGAAGATACAAATGTACCAATCTGGTTACTGGGCTCAAGCCTTTATAGTGCTGGACTTGCGGCAAAAAAAGGTTTGCCATATGCATTTGCGGGTCATTTTGCGCCACGCTTTGTTGAAGATGCCATAGCATTGTATCGCAGAGAATTTCAGCCATCTGAGGTATTAGATAAGCCATACGTCATGCTTGGTTTACCTGTTGTTGCCGCTGACACCGACGAACAAGCACAGTTTTTAGCAACAACAGCGAAACAACGTATCTTAGCACTTATGCGCGGCAAGCCACTTTGGCTTAAAGAGCCTGTAGCAACAATGGAAGGATTGTGGACAGCACAAGAAAAAATGCAAGTAGAAAACTTTTTAGGGCTTTCTGTTGTTGGCGGTCAAGCGAGCGTTAAGCATAAGCTGAGTATGATTAAACAAACGCTACAGGTTGATGAGTTTATTTTTACAAATGACCTGTATGAATTGAGTGACAGACAACATGCGCTGGAAATATTAGCAAGCATCATGCACTAATACGGTTTGGCAAATAGTGAATGCGTGTAATGAGTTTTTTATGCGCATTGCTTAAGCCCTGACACTCATTTATTAAACGGTTTTATAGATTAAATCAATTTATATAATCCGTTTTAAGGATTGAAATTAACTTAATACAATACATTTATTAACCATAACCCTAGGAAGGTGCACCGTGAAATCTCAAACAATTGCCGCAGTAGAACCACAAACAAAAACAGCATTAATCGCTGAGGGTGGTGGGCAACGAGGGATTTTTACCGCAGGTGTACTCGATGCGTGGTTAGAACATAATTACGATCCATTCGATTTATTCATTGGCACATCGGCAGGCTCACAAAACTTAACAAGTTATTTAGCGCGTCAAAAAGGCTATGCAAAACGTTTGATCAGAGGCCTTTCTCGTCATAAACGTTTTTTCCAACTTGGCCGCGGGCTGTTTGGTAAAAGCATTGTTGACCTTGATTGGTATTTTGATAAAACCAAAGAGGTAAACCGTGCCCTTGATTTTAAAACAGCAACACAAAGCCTAGGTAAACGCGAACTGTTGATCACAACCACAAACGCGGCTGACCGTAAACCGTATTATTTGAGCCCAAATGGTGAAGATACACAATGGTTGGCCTTGTTAAAAGCATCAAGCGCATTACCCTTTTTATATAAAGACGGCGTTAACTTAACACCTTGGTTAACAACAAAGGCCGCAAACGATGCCATTATTCAAAGCTCTAATACTGATTTAGTGCATGATATGTATTTAGATGGTGGCTTAGCTGCACCTTTACCTGTGAAAGAAGCTTATAACCGTGGTGCTCGTGATATTGTGGTTATTAGAACTGTTGATGAAAACTTCCAAGTACAATCTGAATGGGTAAATAAGTTAAAGTCACTAGTTTGTGTATCAGGTTATTGCCCTAAAACCATTGATTACTTGGTTCAACACGAACAAGCTTATCAAGAAGAACTCGATTTCATTGCCAACCCGCCAAGTGATGCCCGTATCACACAAATTTTTGCAGGTGGTAAATTACGCAGTAAGCTACTGGGTAGTACAGATTCAGATCTGCGCTATGATCACAAATTAGGTTTAGCGGCAGGTCGTGCCTTTTTACAGCAACAACTGCTAAATTAGTTGGGAGCAGGCTCGGGCAATTAATCCCATTGCCCACTTGAGATATTTGTAAATAGAGTTAAAGTGGTTAGCTATTCACTTTTTGTGATTTTTTATCTACAAGAACAATAAAGGCTTGCCATGTTTAACAGTGCTGTATCGACAATCAATGGTCTTCTTTGGGGAGAAGGCCAAATTCTTATCTATATTCTTCTGTTTGCTGGGATCTGGTTTTCGGTCAGGTTAAAAGCGATTCAATTGGTTAAGTTTCGCCATATGTTTAGCTTATTAAAGTCGAGTAGCAGCACCGATAAAAACTCAATTAGTTCATTTCAAGCTTTATGTACTGGTCTTTCAGCCCGTGTAGGTACCGGTAACCTTGCAGGGGTTGCCGTTGCTATTTCGTTAGGGGGCAGCGGTGCAATATTTTGGATGTGGGTGATTGCCATTTTGGGCATGGCCACAGGTTTTGCCGAAAGCGTACTTGGTCAAGTCTATAAAGTTAGGGATGCTAATGGCGAGTTTAGGGGCGGGCCTGCTTATTATATTCAGCAAGGCTTGGAAAGCAGAGCGCTAGCGGTATGTTTTGCCTTTTGCTTGTTCCTTGGTTATGGCTTTACGTTTAGTGCCATGCAAACGAATACCATTACCGATGCCCTCAATTACGCATTTGAAATTCCAACATTGTATTCAGGTATTGTGATCACGATACTGGCAGGCTCTATTATTTTAGGTGGCTTTAAAGCTATTGCCCGCTTTGCTGAACGCATTGTGCCAGTTATGGGCATTTTATTTGTACTCGCCGCCATTATTATTACTTTATTGAATATCGGTAAAGTGCCTGCGATGATTGAAGATATTTTACTTTCTGCCTTTGGCTTACAAGAAGCAGGCGCAGGGGCAATGGGCGCCGCAATTAAAAATGGTATTCAGCGAGGGCTATATTCGAATGAAGCCGGAGCGGGGAGTGTGCCACATGCATCTGGCTGTGCATCACCCGTACCAAATCACCCAGTCACTCAAGGCTATATTCAAATGCTAGGGGTGTTTTTCGATACCATTGTGCTGTGTAGTTGTACGGCGGTGATTATTTTATTGGCTGATATTGATATTAGCGGCGAAATGGAAGGGATCCGCTTAACTCAATCTGCGATGACAGCGCATATGGCTGCTGGTGGCATTTACTTTGTAGCGGCAGCAATTTGTTTATTCGCGTTTACTTCTGTGGTTGCAAACTATGCCTACGCAGAAAGTAACCTACATTTATTTAAACTAGATAATAAACTCGGCCGTGGAATTTACACCTGTTTATATTTATCAATGATGATTTGGGGTGCATCGGCCACCATTAAACAAGTGTGGGATCTTGCAGACATTGCTTTAGGTTTAATGACAGTGGTGAACGTTATCGCTATTATACGCTTAACGCCAACCATCTTATCTGTGACAAAAGACTACCATAGTCAACGTGAAGCTGGGCAAGAACCAAGTTTTGATTCTGAAAAAGTGCAGGTTCAAGGTCAAACAGAACAAGGAATTTGGCGCAAATAATCAAAAACAATAACGAGAAAAGTGACCATGATAGATATTTACGCAGGGCCTAGTGCTGCAAAAGTAATTCAAGAGCAAGGCCTGTCTGCCGATTTGTTTAATACCTTTTTAGGAGCAAGCGGCGGGCCCAAGTGGTTTACATTATTTGGTTTGGATAAATATCTATTTGGTGAATTTTTTAAAGACCGTACCACACCTTTAAACTTATTAGGGTCAAGTGCTGGGGCATTTAGATCTGCCTGTTTTGCACAAAATGACCCTGTTGCTGCGATATCTCGATTAGCAAAGTCTTACTCTGAAACACGCTATTCATCGAATAAAGCAAAACCAGAAGAAATAACAACAAAAGCGCGAGAGTTATTAAGCACAGTTTTTGCTGAAAATGGTATTCACGAAATCATTAACAACCCTATTTTTAAAGCCCACTTTATAGTTGCAAAATCGAATGGCTTTACAGCATCAGAAAATAAAGTGATGCAGCTAATGGGGTTATCTAAAAGCTACTTAGTCAATCGAATGAATAGACGCTTGTTAAGTAAGCAATATGAACGTTATGTATTTCAGCCTGCGGATAGTCAGTTATCTTTTTCCGATAATAATACCTTTAATACCCATACTATTGAGCTAAGCGAAGATAATTTAGCGGATGCGTTACTTGCTTCAGGTTCTATTCCATTAGTCATGCAGGGTATTAAAAATATAACAGGAACACCGCCTGGTATGTATCGCGATGGCGGTATTATCGATTATCACTTTGACTTAAGTATTCATAATGACGGGCTTATTTTATATCCGCATTTTAATAACAGCCCTAAAGCAGGTTGGTTTGATAAGAGCCTAAAGCGTGGAATTACCCCGAGTAACTATGATAACGTAGTGATGATCACTCCATCAGCTGACTTTGTTGCTTCATTACCTTATGGCAAAATCCCAGATCGTAAAGACTTTACAGAACTTGATGCTGATACACGCATTAAATATTGGCAGCAGGTATTCAAAGAAACAGAACAGCTAGCAGAAGCATTCGATGAGGTGTGTACTAATAAGCACACACCGAAAATAAACCTTATTAAATAGTATTGCTTTCGCTACTTAAACTGATTAATCAAGGAAGTTTGCTCTGTCACTTTACTGAGGAGCGCTTCGCAAAGTTGCTGCGAAGTATGGCCAAGCTCTGTACACTCATGAGCAAAGTCTTGTGCTGACGTTAAGTTGGTAGCAATAACTTGGCTTGCTGTTAGTTGTTCGTTCATTGCATGCGCTATGATGCTATTGAGTTCACTTAGTTTGATAGACTGAGCTTTAATATGGTCTAAACTATCACCACTTTGATGTGCAAGCTCAACACTTTTAGCCGACAAATTAAGTCCATCTTTCATGGCAAGTTGTGCTTGTTTCGAAGCGTGAGTGAGCTGATTTAATACATTGTTTATTTCTTCTGTAGATTGCTGAGTTCGTGAGGCTAATGCACGTACTTCACCAGCAACAACGGCAAAGCCACGGCCATGATCACCCGCACGGGCAGCTTCGATGGCCGCATTTAAAGCAAGTAAATTAGTTTGATCAGCAATCGCATTTATCTCAGATAAAATTGCCACAATGTGTTGATTGCCTTCAATTAAGTTTTCTACTTGGCTACTCGCTGCTTTGAGTTTTTCATCAAGCTCACTGATTGAAGTTATCGTTTGCTTGACCGCAAGTGAGCCTTCTTCGGTTGCTTGGTTTGACTCTTCAGCAGCTTGATTAGATTGCATTGTGCTAGATGAAAGCTCATTGATTGAGGCCGTCATTTGCTCTGTGGCAACAACAATTTGTGAGACTTCATCTGTTTGTTTATTTAAAAGTTCAGTCACGTTATGACCAGACTCAGCACATTGTTGCGCGTTGTGATTAACGCCCATAGTCACATCATTAACACGGCCAACAACGGCTTTTAATTTAGCTTGTTGCATCTCAAGGGCAAGATGTAAAAAGCCAGATTGGTCATTAGTACCTGAATACAGATAAGCCATTAAAGGGTTATCAAAAACTTGTTTTGCTTTGCTTATAAGCGCTAAATATTTTTGACGCCAAAAATACATAAGCCCATTAGCTGATGCTAAAAATAGGACTGGTAGACAATTAAAAATATCAAACCCAGAACTAAAAGCGGAAGCCAGCGAACCTAAAAAACTTATGAATAATAGGGCACTTATGTACAGAGTGGCATCGAACTTAGCTGCTGTAGCATGAGATTTTTGATTATTGTTTATTTTTGCATACTCAGCGGTCGCTCTTTGTACGACCTCATCACTTTGTTTAGTTCTAACTGATTGGAACTCAAAAGTACGACCACTTTTATCTTTAATCGGTGTTACAAAGGCATTCACCCAATAATAATCACCATTTTTACAGCGATTTTTAACAGGCCCCATCCAAGATTGACCATTTTTGAGATGTTGCCATAAATCTGCAAAAGCCAGTTTCGGCATATCAGAGTGGCGAACAAGGTTATGAGGCTTACCTACCATTTCGTCTAGCGTGAAACCAGCTATTTTGCAAAATTCATCATTGGCATAGGTAATATGGCTTTGCAAATCAGTAGTCGATAGGAGGATATCAGATTCAGAAAATTTAACTTCGGTATCGGTATTAATTCTATGTTTCACGTTAAAATCACCCAAGTACAGCTTTAAATTCAGAAAGTAAATTAGCGGAGTAAAAACAGTCTGAACCAGAAAGAGGTAGTGTTAATTTGATCACTAATGTTTATAAATAATTTAGCGATAAATTCGTGAAAAAGAACTAGGAAAATTCAGGTTTTATGTTAAAAAAGTTAATACCTTTTAACTGAAATAAGCTAGATGGCGGGTTAAAGGTTAGAAAAAATTGTAAATTTAGTGCCATTTCCAACCTCAGAGTGACAACTGATTGTACCTTTTAGCTTCTGAACGATAAGGTTATAAACAATATTCATTCCAAGACCACTACCGCCAGCCCCACGTTTAGTCGTGTAGAAGGGTTCAAATATCTTACTCTGTACTTCTTTCGTCATGCCTTTACCATTATCTTGAAAATCAACTCTAAGTTTTGAGCCTTCAAGGTCTGCAGTAATCGTTATCTGACCTTCTTGTGTATCTTCAAAAGCATGTATTAAAGAGTTTAAAATAAGATTGGTGAATATATGTGCGATAACACCAGGGTCAACCTTGATCACTAAGTCATCGCTACAATCAATTTGGATAGTATGATGACTCTTTTTAAGAGCAGGAGATAAACTGCTGACTAAATCTGTTAAGTATTCTTTTAGATTAATTTCACGCTCTTCATCGTTACTGGTATCAACAGCGACTAATTTAAAGTTGGCAACCAGTTCGGCTGCTCTATTTAAGTTACGGTAAACAATAGAACCTGCCTCATTGATATTCGTAATACTAGAGACAAAATCTTTTCGAGTCAGAGTTTGTGCTTCGAAAGCGATACGGAGTTGTTCGATTAATTCAAGTAGATTTGAAGAGGCTGTGACACTCACACCTAAAGGGGTATTAAGTTCATGGGCAACACCTGCAACTAATCGACCTAATGAAGCCATTTTTTCTGATTCGACTAAATGATTTTGCGTTTGTTTTAATTGTTTTAGTGATTCTTCTAAATCATTAGTTCGTGCAATGACCTTTTCTTCCATTTGGCTATACAGGACTGAATTTTCGATTGAGATTGCCATTTGACCAATCAATAAATTGAGCATGTCTAAATGGTTTTGGCCAAAGGCATCAGTAGTGAGTTCATTCTCTAAATAGACAATGCTGTTGATTCGATTCTTGTAGATAAGTGGTAAGCATAAAATAGATTTTGGTTGATGCTTCTCAATGTAAGGGTCGTTGGTGAAAACCGAATCGACAGACACATTACCAATTAAAGCCATACTTTGTGTGCGAATCACATATCGTATAACACTAGCAGGTATATCAGTGGATTTAACGTAAGGTGAAGGCTCAAATTGGTAATTTTGATTATTCAAAATACCAATATTTTCTACCCACCATTTTGAATTTTTCTTAAGTAATAAAGCAACTTTTGAGGCGCCAGAAAACTCCATAACAATGGCAATTAATTTATTCAGTAATTTATCTATAACCATTTCTTCTGAAAGTACATTAGCTGCCTGCATCATAGAATGAAGCGCAATTGAACTAGTCGACACTTCTAAAGATGCATTAGTGGGTAGCATAGAAATTCCATCGTTTATTGAAGATGAGTTTGCTGTTTTTACATTGACTGATAAATGATTATATATAGTCTGAGAATTTTGCTGGTGGTGCATGACATATTCAAGTTTACTTTGCTTCATTAGGTAATTTGCGAGTAACTCATTTGCTAATGCCTCAATCAGTTTGTAATCGGTAGCTTTAGCAAGCTCGATTGCTTGATGGTAAAGAGCAAATACCTCATAGAAAGGTAGGTTATTCAAACTTGCTAATTCAGCCTCTATCAATTTTACCTTATGAAGAAAGTTACCTTCACACGAGTAACTCCACGTTTTCAAGCGTTCAAACATGTGCTTAAACATGCCCTGATATTTACTCGAATCTAAATAAGTTTCTGGTTTAGCGAGCAGAACTAAACACGAATAAAAATAAGCTTCAGGTGTTTTTATTTGTCCTGGCACACCCATTGGGATGATATGAATATGGTCAATAATTGCTAGAGCTTCGTCATATAGGCCAATTAAATAGAGCGCTCTGATTTTTGCATAATAATACCAAGCTTGAATAATCGGTGAGTCTTTGGCATAAAGTTGGTGTTCCTGTTCATCAAAAACATCACAGTCAAAGCTATTATGGCTATCACATTTACCCATTAAGTGCAGTAATGGGACATATGCACCAGGTATGAAAAAGCTTTTAGTTGATTCTTCATTTTTTTCTTTTAAAAAACTTAAGTACTTATTGGCTTCCGTTAAAACGTCATCACAGGGCAGGCCTTCTATTATTAAGTTTGAAATAATATTAACTGCTGCGTAGCTTGCGTATGTCCAATCTCCAGCTTGACAACTGAATTGATAGCTTTGCCGAAAGCTTTTAGTAGAGAAGGAAAGATGATTACTCCAATGGCAAATTGTTAAGCCATACATAAAGTACACTTTGCCGCGTAACGCTAGGTTTGGATAGTTATCAGCAATTTTTAGTGCAACTTTGCCAAATTCATCCGCTTTTTTGAATTCATTCAGCCGATTAACACAAACAAAACCATAAAGAATATAAGCAAAGGAAGATTGTTCGCACCTACCATGTTCAAGGCAAAGGCTACACATTTTTACTGATGCCCATTGCACAACATCCTCATCAGATAATAAATATGCTGTGATCCAAAGGCTGGTCAGAATATCGAGTAATAATAAAATCTGTTCATCTTCTAAGTTATTAGAATCATAGAGACTATCAATAGAATGCTGTGCAAGGTATGTATCTATGAGCGTAATCTCGTTAACAATTTGAGCATCTAAGTTCTCTAACTCAGAAGGCGGCGTTAGATTTAATACTTTTAACGCTAGATATTGTGTATCTAGCGCTTCTTGATAGAGACCTTGTTGGTGGAAATCATCCATTTTCACCAGCAGTACCCGCGCATGATCTAAAGCTGTATGTTTATATTTTAGTAATAGAGTATAAAATTCATCGGATTCATTATATTTATTTAAAATACAATTTACTTTACATAACAACAGTAAGGTCTCAAACGTTACACTATAGTTAACTTTAAAATGTTCTATTTTTAATAATCTCTTAGCAAAGATAAGATAATTATAAGCGGAGCTATATGCCGCCGAGTCAAACGCTTTTCTTGCAGCTAAATAGTTGACTTCAATAACTTGCTTTATTTCAAGAGGGTTACATATAAGCTCTATTGCTTTATTAAATTGGTTTGCTAGATCAAATAAACTTTTATCTAGAATGTTATTGTTAAGTGCATACTGATAAAGCAGTCTGGCAATATTAATATGAACTTGCTGACGCTCATTTTCAGGGATAAGTGAGTATGCGGCTTGCTGCACACGGTCATGTAAAAATTTTAATTGCACATTTTCATCAACGGCCACTTGTGAAGGAATGACATGTGAAATCGATTGCGGAGTTAAAATAAGTTCTCTATCGATAGCAGGGATCAAATTATTAATTATCTGCTTGGCTGTGTATTGATTATCAGAAAGCGCTACTAACATATTAGTGTCGAATGTATTACTAACACTTGCAGCATACTTAAGTAAATCACAGGCTTGATTTGGTAGCTCATTAATTTTTTCTGCCATAAAATCAACAACATTATCGGTGATGTTTTCTGCCAAAATAGTTTCTTTATCCCAGCACCAACAATCTTTTTCTAGGTTGTGATATAGAAGACCTTTTTCATATAACTCTGTCGTAAATTGTAAAACAAAAAAGGGGTTTCCTAATGTCTTCTTAAATATTAGTTCACTTAAAGGAATACATTCTATTTCAGGGGTGTTTATTGTGTCACTGATTAGAGTATTTATTACATCTTGTGGTAAGTTATTCAAAAAAGCCTGGTTTACAGGTACGTTTTTATCTTTAATTTCGGTGATAAATTTAGTGAATGGGTGTTGGGTGTCAACCTCATTATCTCGAAATGCTTGTATTATTAATAAATGATGTAATTGTACATTATCAAATAAAGATGCTAATAACTCTAAAGATGCTAAGTCAGCCCATTGCATATCATCTAAAAATAAAATTAAAGGGCGGTTTCTACTGCAAATTGCAGTCATAAGGCTTAAAAATAAACTGTGTAATAGACTTTTATCTATGTTTTTTTTCGGTATATCTACATCTTTAATTTTCAGAATTAGGTTTAAGTCAGAAATTATATTACACAAATATACTGCTTTATCGGTGAGGTGGTTGTTAAAAATATCGCGCCAAAGAATTAATTCATCATTAGGTTCTGTTAAAATGTAACGACAAAATTTATTTAAGGCATCAGTGATGGCAGAATAAGGGATATTTCTCTGATACTGATCGTACTTACCAGAACTAAAATATCCATATTCTCCAGTCATTGGTTTATAGACTTCTTTCACCAGAGCAGACTTTCCGACACCAGAATAACCAGATACTAAAAAGATTTCACAACTACCTTGGGCGACTCGCTCGAAAGACTGCAATAAATCATCTATTTCTTTGTCACGACCATATAACTTCTGCGGAATATTAAATTGCTCTGATGCTGAGAAGTTTACATTTGGTAATTCAAAGTTAGTGAGAGATGGATCATTCTCAAACTGAGCTGAAATTAGTTGCAAATCTTTAGCTAACCCCCAAGCTGATTGATAACGATCTTCTGCATTTTTTTGAAGTAGGTTACTAATAACATCAGCAATAACATCGGGAATGTTTGTATTAATTTTATTAACTGGCACAACTTTTTTAGCAATATGACAGTGCACAAGTGCTAGTTGATCCTGTTCACTAAAAGGAGGTTTACTAGTTAGCATTTCATAAAAACTGGCGCCTAAAGAATAAAGATCACTGCGGCAATCTATTTTTCGATTAATACGCCCGGTTTGTTCTGGTGATAAATAAGCGAGGGTACCCTCTAAAACTGCTGGGCTAGTTAAGTTTTGTGAAGACTTCGAAAGTGAGGTCGCAATATGTAAACCAAATAATTTAAAGCTACATAAATCATCACTAATCAAAATGTGATGGGGGTTAATATCTTTATGAATTAATTTTTTAGAGTGCAAATATTTGACTGTTTCTGCCAGCTTAACAGCTAATGGCAGAAACTCATTTACTGAAATAGGGGCTTTTTGTAAAAGTTTAGAAAGAAGCTTGGCAGGAAAATATTCATAAATGATGGCTGTACAGTCATCTTCGTTAATGAAATTAATAGGTTTTAAAATATTAGGATGGTCTAATTTATCTGAAAATGCATGCTCAAGTAAGAGCTTGTTTATTGTATCTTTGTCTCTACTTACTTCTTTTAGTGATTTTATAAGAACTAAGTCACCGTTTTTTAGTGACTTAGCACTATGCAGTAAGAAGTAACCACTATTGTCGATACAATCAACTAAACTATATCCTGGAATCGGCAAGAGAACTCCTTACTAAAAAGAAACAAGCTACATATAGCTACTACTAATTTAGTATAGTCAAAACTTACCTATCTTCCATCTTATTTATTAGGCTGATTCATGTGTTAAATCAACAAATTAGTGTATATAAAAAACTACTATTTCACATAAGGATTTATACAATCTAATCACGTAATATGAAATCACTCTGGCAGGGGGCTTCTCCAGGGCTTTGATCTAATTTTGTGTTAGGGCAATTTTTAGTAAAAAATAACGCTTCTTCTAGAGAGTTCATTTGGCTGCAATATTGACGGTCATCACATTCATACTCTGGCTTTTCATAATCAGATATTGTGATATCTCGATTATGGCTATAATTTGATTTTATGGGATCAATAATTTTTGTTTGAAGCGTTTGTGTTGGTGAGATACCCCCATAATTTACTGCATAATAATCCCATGCGAAGTAGCCAATTATGATGATTAGAAAAAACTTCCTCATGATGAATCCTTGTTATTATTGTTTAGACTAATGTGAATCGTGAGCGGTATTGAGGCCTAAGCCTTATGGCCCAACCCGAAAGTCTTACTATAATAAGGTGAAGAAATAATATTAAGTAAAATTAGTGGTTTATGAATGAAATACGAAATTTCTGATAGCGAAGATAAATCAAAAGTTTGAAATGAACAGAAGTTTTAAGTATTAAATTATTAGAGGTGTAGATTAGAAAACTAGCTAATTTAATAGTCTATACTTAAAGATTAAAATATAACAACTACCCATAAATTACGTTATGTTAAATTAGTTAAAATAATTAAAAGTGGGAGTTAGGTTGCTAACTAGCCCACTTTTAGAAGGGTTTTAAATAGCTTAATTTAGCTCAGAATCTACCCAAAACTTAGTGCCTTTCAGTACCGCTTGTAACGCAAGGCCATTTTCGGTTAAAGAGTAAACAGTTACTTGGTCTGCAATTGCTTCGGCAACTAAAGCGCCACCTTTATCTTCATATTTTGCTGCAGCATCTGCATTTCCACCGAATGCCCAACCATGTTCAATAAAGCGATTTACTGCTGCTTGGTTATGAAAAACCATCACAACATTAAAGTCTTTAACACCTAAACCTAGACCTAAACCCGCTTCTCCCATATTCATGTAAGTTGATTTACCGGTTAGGTTATTTTTAACAACACCATAACCACCGCCAAAACTGGCTAAAACAACATTTACATTGGCATTATCAAAAACCGCATAACCAGCAGAGTTAGCAATTTGTTGTTTAACATCAGGTTTTTGAGCGTAAAGCTCACTTAATGTATTGTTTTTCATGCTTTGTACTAAAGCACGTTTTTCATCGGGAGATGCACTTCCTGTTGTAGCACAACCGGTTAAAATTGTAGTGATTAAAACTAAACTAATAGCGATAAACTTTTTCATACATATTCCTTGAATATTAGTATGGCAATCTAGTTAATGTTGCAAATACTAAAGATATATTAAGTCCAATACTAGACAGTATCGGACTTTATGGTAACCTTATAACTAGTTATTTTACAAGATATTACATCATTATGCTCGTTGCTCTCGTTGATACACTTAAACAACTGCGTTACCAAATTGCCCATCTTGAAGATGATACTCTTGCAACAGAATATCCAGAACTTGATAACTTTATACATCATGTTGGATTGACTGTTGCTGAATCAAAAAATGACTTAGGTTTTCTTTATCAGTTTTTATATGTGTATGGCCGAAAATCAGAATCTACATTTAATCGATTTCGAAATGAGCTTGAGCGGTTCTGTTTATGGTCATGGTTAGTTGCTGAAAAATCAGTTTTTGATCTAAAACGTGAAGATATTGAAGCCTATGTTGATTTTATGGTAGAACCAGATTCGGCCTGGTTATCAAGTTCAGTGCAATGGCGTTATAAAGATGAACAAGGCATAAGACGGCTTAATACAAATTGGCGCCCTTTCATCAATAAAGAAAATATAGCTAGCCAACAAACACTCGCCGCTATGTTTACGGCGCTCAATGTTTTTTATAAGTTTGCAATTTTAGAAGAAAAAACCTTTGCTAACTTTGTACCGGTTGTTAAAAAGAATAGCCCTTACTTAGTTGTGCAATCGCAAATTAAAATCCCCGATACACTCAGTGATATTCAATGGGAGTATGTATTTGGCGTTACTCGAGATTTATGTGAGCAACAACCTGATTTAGAAAGAAATTTATTCACTCTCGCTTGCTTAAAAGGATTGTATCTACGAATTTCTGAGTTATCCGAGCGCCCTCAGTGGTCGCCGGTTATGTCACATTTTTGGCAAGATAATGATGGTTTTTGGTTTTTAAGAATTATGGGTAAAGGTAACAAATTACGTGATGTTACCTTAAGTGAAGATTTTATATCTTATCTAAAACGTTATAGGCTTTACCGAGGTTTACCTGCCCTGCCCCGTGTTGATGAAGCTGAGCCGCTAGTTCACAAAATTCGTGGCAAAGGGGGAATGACTGTTCGTCAAATTCGTCGTTTGGTACAACAAAGTTTTGACTTAGCAAAACAATCTCTTTTACAAGACGGCTTTAAAGATGATGCAGAACAACTTGAAGCAGCTACTGCTCACTGGTTAAGGCATACTGGTGCAACACACGATGCTCAAACAAGACCGCTAAAACATTTATCTGAAGATTTAGGTCATGCAAAAATTGCTACGACAGATCAAATTTATATTCAAACAAATATCAAAGAACGTGCAAAGTCTGGAATAAAAAGGAAAGTTTAATGGAATATACAATACTGGCGTTAGTCGGTTTAGCTTTATTATTTTACTCACTGACGATTCGGCAATTAGAGCGAACAGAAATTACCGGGCCAATGTTTTTTGTGTTGGTCGGAATTGCAATGTCTTACTTTTTGCCGAGTGAGTTTAAGTTAGGCGAAGCCGGACTCAGTGACATTTTACCTTTGGTTGAATTAACCTTAAGTATTTTTTTATTTACCGATGCCGCCAAATCAAAACTTCCCGTATTAAAACATAGTTATCAGTACCCTAGCCTGTTACTTTTTGTAGCTTTGCCGATGACATTAGTGTTAGGTGTAGCTGGTGGGTTGTTTTTCTTTTCTGAGTTATCACTTTTTCAATCTGCCTTGATCGCGATTATTTTAACACCAACGGATGCTGCGCTTAGCAAAGGAATTTTAGAATGCACATCGGTTCCAGAGAAAGTTCGCGAAGGAATAAATACGGAAAGCGGGTTGAACGATGGCCTTTGCGTACCCATCTTTTTAATTTTACTTTTATTAGCTCAAAATCCAGAAAGTGCTGTAACGACAATTGATACTTTACTTGTTTTTGCAAGAGAGTTAGGTGTTGCACTTGTTATTGCAGGCGTGTCGATGGCCGTGTTTATTCCACTTTTAAAAATAGCATTAGCACGTCATTACTTTGCAAATAATAGCAGTCCATTTTTATTGATTGGATTAGTCATGGCTATTTTCTCTTTAACACAAAATTTTCATGGCAGTGGTTTTATTGCTGTTTTTGTTGCGGGACTTTTATTTGATTATTTAGCACCTAAAAAAATACGTTCAACATTAGTTAAAGACTCTGAGCATATCGCCGAATTTGTTGCGCTACTAATTTGGTGTTTATTTGGTTTTGTATGTGGTCACTTGATTGTGAATGATATCACTTGGCCAATTGTTTTTTATGCGTTATTAAGTGTGACGATTTTTAGAATTGTGCCAGTACTACTTTCACTTATGTTTACTAATCTAAATTTCAAAGACAAATTTACATTTGCCTGGTTTGGTCCAAGAGGTTTGGCGTCTATTGTTTTCACTTTAATGGTGATGGATACAGCAATTGCAAACAAAGAACAAATTGCCACGGTAACATTAACAACCATTTTATTTAGTGTTTTCATTCATGGCATGAGTACCAAACCCATCGCAAAAAGTTACCAAAAATAAAGGCGCGTTAAGCGCCTTTATAATTTTCAAAAAAATTAAAGTAACTCTGCAATTAATTGCAGTGGGTGCTTTGGTTTAAATTTTTCATAGCGTTTCACTTGGCTACGACAAGAAAAGCCAGTTGCTAAAACAGTTTCAGGTTCATTATCAGAAATAATTGGTTGCCAACTCATTTCATAAAGAGCCCGTGAATTTTCTTGGTTTTGCTTTTCGTGGCCGTACGTTCCTGCCATACCACAACAACCCGTACTGGTAGTTTCAAGCTGTAAATTTAGATCAGCAAAAATGGTTTGCCAAACTTTAGAAGCATTCGGCATGGCTGTTGTTTCAGTACAATGACTTAACAATTTAAATGGCGAACTCGTTTTAGTGGTAAGAGTAACTTGTTTAAAGTTTTGCGTTTGAAGCCATTCATGAGCTAATTCAACTTTAAAGTCACCACGCTCATCTTTTAATATTGATACATACTCATCTCTGTAACACATAACCAAAGATGCATCGAGCCCAACTAAAGGAGCGTTAATTTCACTCAGTGAATTTAAAAACTCAGCTGCATTTTTTGCTGTTGTTTTAAATTCATTTAAAAAACCTTTTACATGCTGAGCTTTACCATTTGGTTTGAACGGTAATAGCATTGGTTTTTTGCCTAGCGCTTTAATCACTTTAATAAAGCTTTCTACTAATTCAGCTTCGTAAAAACTAGTGAATGGATCTTGAACTATTAGTACATACTCGGCTTGTTGTTCTTTTGAAAGCGAATTAAGTAATTCAAAATTAAATTGCTGATCTTTAGAAATACGTTTAGAAAGTTGGGGTACGCTTAAGCTTGGCGTATCCACATAACCAATGGTATTTTTAATTAAACCTGAAACAAGCTTTGTATTTACAATTGGATTTACCACTTTAGCAAACTTTGCCATCACCGGCGCAGTTTGTTCGATGCCTGCAACTAAGTAATCTTTAGCGGGACGAGCATAATAACTGTGGTAGAAATTTAAAAAGCGTGAACGGAATGTTGGTACATCAACTTTAATTGGACATGCAGTAGTACATGCTTTACAAGCTAAACATTCATCCATTGATTCTTTCACTTCGTGAGAGAAGTCATAAACACCTTTTTTCTTATCGCGACTATGTTGATAGCGCTCCCACCAAGTGATTACTTCACCATTAACTAATTCTTTTTCGACATTAAGTAAATCAATATTTTCAGACTCTTGAAGTCGCAACCATTCGCGCATTAAACTTGCGCGACCTTTTGGTGAATATCGGCGGTCACCTGTTACTTTATAAGATGGGCACATTGGTGATTTTTCATCGTAGTTAAAACACAGACCATTACCATTACAGGTCATCGAGTTATTAAATTCTGTTTTAACATCGATAGAAATTTGTTTGTCGAACCAGGCACGCTTTTGATCATCAACAGAAACGAGTGAGTCTTTACTTTCAATTGGCGTACAGATTTTACCTGGGTTTACTCTGTTATTTGGATCAAATGCTGCTTTGATTTTTCGAAGTTGTGTAAATAAATGCTCGCCGAAAAACTCAGGGCCATATTCACTTCGATAACCTTTGCCATGCTCTCCCCACATCAATCCGCCATATTTTGCAGTCAGTTTAACGACTTCATCTGAAATATGGCGAAGCAATTTTTCTTGTTCAGGGTCACACATATCTAGTGCAGGTCGTACGTGTAAAACACCAGCATCAACATGGCCAAACATACCATATTGAAGGTTGTGGTTATCGAGAAGTTCACGAAACTCGACTATAAAATCTGCTAAGTTTTCTGGTGGCACTGCAGTATCTTCAGCAAAAGCTAAGGGTTTTTGACTGCCTTTTACATTACCTAAAAGGCCTACTGACTTTTTTCGCATTGCATAAATTTTTAAAATATCAGCTTTGTCATTTGTTAACTGATAACCGATCACCCCATTAGTTTGTTTTTCAACACATTCATCGAGTAGCTTACAAAGAGTGTCTACTTTATCTTTAATGTCTTCAGGTGAAACCGCATTAAACTCAACCATGTTGAGCCCTTGCATATCTTTATTCTCAACATCGGTTATTAAGTCCGATACTGAATGCCAAATGATATCTTCTCGAGCAAGGTTAAGTACTTTGCTATCGACTGTTTCTACAGAAGTTGCATTTGCTGCAACTAGAAATGGTGAATGACGAAGTGCAGAATCAAAGCTATCGTATTTAATATTTATTAATGTTTTAAATTCAGCAATGGGCGTAATATTTAGTTTTGCTTCAGTTACAATACCTAATGAACCTTCAGAACCAGTAATTAATCGGCTCATATCAAAGGTTTGTAAATCATCAGAAAGAATATGTTCTAAATCGTAGCCGGTTAGAAAACGGTTTAAACGTGGGAATTTTTCTAAAATAGCGTCTCGATTCTCAAGGCCAATATCAAGAACTGTTTTATATAACTTACCTACAGTCGTGTTTTGTTCAGCAATTACTTTTGCTTTTTCAACAGGCATAGGGGTTGTTGACATTTCAGTGCCATCAACAAGATAAGTTGTTAGGCCTAAAACGTGATCACTTGTTTTGCCATAAACCAAAGAGCCTTGACCTGATGCATCTGTATTTATCATTCCACCGATTGTTGCACGGTTACTTGTTGATAAATCGGGCGCAAAGAAAAAACCGTAAGGACGCAAAAAGTCGTTTAATTGGTCTTTTATTACACCCGTTTGCACGCGCACCCAGTTTTCTTCGATATTGATTTCTAAGATTTCACGCATGTAGCGAGATAAATCAACAACTATACCCGGGCTTAGCGATTGTCCATTAGTACCTGTACCGCCTCCGCGTGGACCAAAAGTCAGTGATAAAAACGGATCACGAGAAGCAATTTGCATAGCAAGTTGTATGTCTTTTGCTGACTTTGGAAAGATGACACCTTGAGGTACCTGTTGGTAAACGCTGTTATCGGTCGATAAACTTAAACGTGTAGAAAAGCTTGCATCGGTATCACCACTAAAACCTTGTTTTTGTATTGTATCTAAGTAATTAGAAACGAGTTCTGTGGTGGCTTGTTGTTGGCTTATTGTTGCTATCATGACGGTGATAAATTAAGGCATTTTGCAAATTATATCATGCTAATAGCTAAGATAAATTGAAGATTTTACAGTTTGTAACACTCTTTTTATCGATTTCGGGGGCAATACTTTTATACTGTGTATTAAAGCAGCAAATGAGATAGTCAGATGAAAAAAATTGCATTAATCAGTTTAGGTGCCTTGTGCATGTTATTGGGTTTAGTTTTTGTCATTATTCCCGGACCGTCGCTGATCTTCTTTATTGCAGGACTTTTCTGTTTATCTTTTTACTATCCTAAAGCGCGTGATTATTTAACCTTGTGCCAAAAGGCTCTGACTAAGTCATGTGCTTATATCGATAAAAAACTTGCTCGCTGATTTCTAATTGAGTTACAAAAATGCCAGCTAAGTGCTGGCATTTTTTATATCAGAATCTTTATTTTAATTAAATAAAGTACTTAGTCGGCTAATTTCTTAGCAAGATATAACCAAGTTTCTAATACTGTATCAGGGTTTAGAGAAACAGAATCAATGCCCTGCTCAACTAACCAAGCTGCAAAGTCTTCATGATCTGAAGGACCTTGACCACAAATACCTACATATTTGCCTTTTGCTTTAGCAGTTTGAATAGCCATTGATAATAGTTTCTTGATTGCAGGGTTACGCTCATCAAATAGATGGGCAATTAAACCTGAGTCACGGTCAAGACCTAATGTTAACTGAGTTAAGTCGTTTGAACCGATAGAGAAACCATCAAAATATTCTAAGAACTCATCTGCAAGTAACGCGTTTGATGGTAATTCACACATCATGATTACTTTCAGACCATTTTCGCCTCGTTTAAGGCCATGTTCTTCAAGTAATTCAATAACGCGCTTACCTTCTTCAAGCGTACGAACAAATGGGATCATGATTTCAATATTAGTCATACCCATTTCGTTGCGAACACGTTTAATCGCTTCACACTCTAACGCGAAACAGTCACGGAAATCTTCAGAGATATAACGTGCTGCACCACGGAAACCAATCATTGGGTTTTCTTCTTCCGGCTCATATTGCTGGCCGCCAACAAGGTTTGCATATTCGTTTGACTTAAAGTCAGACATACGAACAATTACACGCTCAGGTGCAAACGCACAACCTAGTGTTGCAATACCTTCAACAAGCTTAGAAATGTAGAATTCTACAGGTGATTCATAACCTGCCATCATTTCTGAGATTTCAGCTTTTAGCTCGTCAGATTGAGCATCAAAGTTAAGAAGTGCTTTAGGGTGAACACCAATCATACGGTTGATTACGAATTCAACACGCGCAAGGCCAACACCTGCATGAGGTAAGCGTGCAAAGTCAAATGCACGATCAGGGTTACCTACGTTCATCATAACTTTCATTGGTAACTCTGGCATTTCATCAACACGTGAAGTAAGTACTTCGTAATCTAAAATACCTTCGTAGATATAACCTGTGTCACCTTCGGCACACGATACAGTTACATCTTGGCCTGCTTTAATTAAATCAGTTGCATTACCACAACCAACAACTGCAGGAATACCTAATTCACGAGCAATGATTGCCGCGTGACATGTACGACCACCACGGTTTGTAACAATCGCAGCGGCACGTTTCATGATTGGCTCCCAGTCAGGGTCAGTCATGTCAGTAACTAGAATGTCGCCTTGTTGTACTTTGTCCATTTCATCAATTGAATCTAGTACGCGTACAGTACCTGAACCAATCTTGTGACCAATTGCACGGCCTTCAGCAACAACTGTGCTTGTACCATTTAATTGGAAACGCTCCATAACGTTAGCATCTTCGTTTGAACGAACTGTTTCTGGACGTGCTTGAACGATGTAAAGTTTACCGTCGTTGCCGTCTTTTGCCCACTCGATGTCCATTGGACGACCGTAGTGCTTTTCAATAATAACAGCTTGCTTTGCAAGTTCTTGAACTTCAGCATCTGTGATTGAGAATTTGTTTGAAAGTGACGAATCTACGTCAACAATTTCAACTTGCTTACCATGTGATTCATCCGCTGAGTAAATCATTTGGATTGCTTTTGAACCAATGTTACGGCGAACTACCGCTGGTTTACCGTTAGCAAGAGTTGGTTTATGAACATAAAATTCATCTGGGTTTACAGCACCCTGTACAACCATTTCACCTAGGCCATAGCTTGAAGTGACAAATACAACATCTTCAAAGCCAGATTCAGTATCAATACTGAACATAACACCTGAAGCTGCTTTATCTGAACGAACCATGCGTTGGATACCAGCTGAAAGTGCAACACCACGGTGGTCATAACCTTGGTGAACACGGTAAGAAATAGCGCGGTCATTAAATAGTGAGGCAAACACGTGTTTGATTGCAGTCATTACTGAATCAATACCACGTACGTTTAAAAACGTTTCTTGTTGTCCTGCGAATGAAGCGTCTGGCATGTCTTCTGCTGTAGCAGATGAGCGAACTGCAAATGAAACATCTTGTGATGCGTCGCCGTGTAGTTGGCTATATGCGTCGCGGATGGCTTGGTCTAGGTTTGGTTGGAATGGTGTATCGATAATCCATTGGCGGATTTCGGCACCGACTTTAGCGAGTGTATTTACATCATCCACATCCAATGTGTCTAAAATATCGTGGATTTTTGAGTTTAAACCAGATTGCTCTAGAAACTCATTGAATGCATCAGCGGTTGTAGCGAAACCACCTGGCACTTGAACACCAGCGTTAGCTAGGTTAGAGATCATTTCACCTAGTGAAGCGTTTTTACCGCCAACACGAGGAACATCTTGCATACCAAGCTCTTGATACCAGAGAACGTATTCTTGCACGGATCTTTCTCCATAAACAAATTGTAGTACTAACTGTGAGAGTTAAGAAAGAAAACCTTCTAAAAAGGTCATAGTCATTCTACACTGGCAACAGACCTCACGTAAACCGTGAAGCCCCTATTTTGCAGATAAAGGTAATAAAAAGGTTAAATATGAGAACTGCATTTTATATTTCTGATGGAACAGCAATCACCTCTGAAGTCTTTGGTCATGCGACCTTATCTATGTTTCCTGTTGATTTTAATCACAAAACAATTCCTTTTGTTGAAACAGAAAAAAAAGCAACTGAAGTTAAAAACTTGATTAATTCAACAGCTCAACGTGATGGTGAACAGCCACTCGTGTTCTTCACTTTTGTAAACCACGAGCTAAGTGAAATTATTAAATCGTCTTGCGCGGTGTGTTATGACTTTTTATCTCAATACAGTGATAAAATTTCTCAAGAGTTAAAAGTTGCGCCGGTACCTAAGGTTCATAGAACGCATTCAATGCACGAGAAAAGTTATGATTTTCGTATTGATGCGGTTAACTATGCGTTGACCAATGATGATGGCGCTAACATTAAAAACTACTCTGAAGCCGACATTATTTTAGTGGGTGTTAGCCGAAGCGGTAAAACACCGACTAGTTTATACCTTGCATTACAATATGGTATTAAAGCGGCGAATTACCCGCTAACAGAAGATGATTTAGAAAGAGGCTCCCTGCCTGAGTGTTTAAAAGCTTACAAACATAAACTATTTGGTTTAACGATTGACCCTGTTCGCCTTGCCGATATTCGCCAGCGTCGAATGGCAAATTCAAAATATGCGTCTTTAAAACAGTGTCGTATTGAAGTGCGTGAAGTAGAAATGCTTTATAAAAAGCAGAAGATTCAATTTTTAAATTCAACTCATCATTCAGTAGAAGAAATTTCTGCAAAGATTATATCTGATACTGGACTTGAAAGACGTAAGTACTAACTTATTTTAGTATCGGACATTAAAAAAGGCTGCAATGTGCAGCCTTTTTTTGGATAACTTAGTGTTACTTACGAGCGTCTTTTAATAAGTCAGCAACTAAGAAACCTAGTTCTAATACTTGATCCGCATTTAAGCGTGGGTCGCACTGTGTGCGGTAGCGTTGTGCTAAATCTTCATCAGACAAGCCATACGCACCACCAGTACATTCAGTAACGTGCTGGCCAGTCATTTCAAGGTGAACACCACCTGGGTATGAACCTTCAGCTTTGTGTACTGCGAAGAACTGGCTAATTTCACGAAGAATATTATTAAAGCTACGTGTTTTATAACCTGAGCTCGCTTTCTCAGTATTACCATGCATTGGATCTGAGCTCCAAATAACTTTACGGCCTTCTTGTTGTACTTTACGTACAAGTGCCGGTAGTTTCTCTGGAAGAACATCAGCGCCCATTCGTGTAATTAACGTTAAGCGACCTGGAATGTTATCTGGGTTAACGGCATCAATAAGTTTGATTAGCTCATCTGGGTCCATACCTGGGCCAACTTTCACACCAATTGGATTTTTAATGCCTTTAAAGAATTCGATGTGTGCATGATCAAGTTGACGTGTACGTTCACCAATCCAGACAAAGTGTGCAGAACAATCGTACCAATCACCTGATAAGTGGTCACGGCGTGTTAGAGCTTCTTCATAGCCTAATAACAACGCTTCGTGTGATGTAAATAAGTCTGTTTCTTTTAAGCTCGGCGCAACGGTTGAGTCGATACCACACACTTCCATAAATTCAAGAGCATCTTGAATTCTGTCAGCTAGCTGTTGGTATTTCTCTTTAAGTGGATTTGCAGCAACGAAGCCCATGTTCCAGCGATTTACTTGATGTAAATCGGCTAAACCACCTTGCGCGAATGCGCGTAATAAATTTAGCGTTGCAGCACTATGATGATATGCAGTCATCAATCGCTGTGGATCAGGTACACGGGCTTGCTCTGTGAATTCAAAATTATTGATGATATCGCCTCGGTACGAAGGTAATGAAACACCATCGATTGTTTCGTAATCTGATGAGCGAGGCTTAGCGTACTGACCTGCCATACGCGCAATTTTAACTACAGGGCATTTACCACCATAAGTTAAAACAACGGCCATTTGTAAAAGTGTTTTAAATGTATCGCGGATATTTGCGGCATTAAAGTCACTAAATGACTCTGCACAATCACCACCCTGTAATAAGAAGGCTCTACCTTCACATACAGCTTCTAGTTGTTTGTATAAGCTACGCGTCTCTTCGGCAAATACCAAAGGTGGTGCGCTTTTTAATTGCCCTTCAACAGATTTAAGGGCTTCTTGATCTGGGTACTCTGGCTGCTGAAGTATCGGCAGTTTTCTCCAGCTGTCTGGGTTCCACGATTGCATGTTCTTTCCTCATTCCTAACATAGACCGTTAACGAAAACTAACTTATTGCACGTACTAAGTTCAAGGACAATATTCAGCTATTTACGATTATTTCGTTATTTGATAAATAGTTTCGATATTAACAATTAGGGTTTCAATATTTTATTGTTTCAAACCAGTCAGTTACACTTTTTTGACCACCTAATTCGTTACCGCACAGCTTAAGAACACATCTTACCTAGTTAAAGCGTTACTGTAACCTCAGCTTTACATACTTAAAATATACTTTTTAAGCCCTACATTGATCAAATTAAAAACTTGTACTACTAGAATACAAGGAACACATCATACTTTATTGAACTAAAAGGTGAGGTCAGCAAGCTAAAGAAAATTTACTATTAAGCGGCAGGAGATAAAGTTACAATTGTACCAACAATAAGTAAGATGTGTTCCTATGAGTACAAAATTAGAAATACGCAGTCAGTTTGATTTAGTAAGTGAGTTAACTCATTTGTTTTGTGAAGAATTAAAGGAAGTGGGTTTTCATAAGGCATCATATTATCAATTGCCAGATATCGATATAAACGACGAAAAGAAAGTACCTTCTTCAATTAGTGTACAAAAAATTGAAGGTGATGATGCTCATAAGTTAATTCTAAATTCATTTGGTGATTTTTATAAAAAGACAGGATTAAGTAGTCGAGTATTAAAAAGACATCCAGGTTTATTAGTTTTAAAAGATGTCGATAAGCAACATTTCATTGCAAGGATAAATCAGTTAAATAAAGCAAAAGCTGATTTTAAAAATAGTGTAATAGCTATCGATAATAATGATGCGCGATTTGAAGCGGTTCACAATGCTGTGCCTAATCTCATTACACTTGCTGCATATCGTAAGATCCACTTTGAAACTGAATCGCCCTACTCTGTTCGTTTTACTTGGATGCACAAACACGCAACTAAAACGCTAACTAAAAAAATGGCCTTAGCAATGCTCGATAAATCGGCTAGTTATTCTAATCCAAGAATGATAGACCAACACTCTTGGCAAGCACTAGTTGCACAAGAGCAAAGTCGTGTTGCAAGTTTAGGTGATAAAGAAAAATTACGAATTCGTAGACCAACAAGAGTTAGTCCACAAGTTAATGTAAGGTATACAGCTCAAAACCGATATCATGTTAGTGCTGCTTTACCTTTTATTTTGATAAACCCAGAACCAGATGTAAAACTTGGAACATTATCTGATTATCAAAAACCAGAAAGTCATCCTCGAAAAAGAGAATATGATTTCTTAGTTGATAGACTTTACTTAGAACAAGTAACAGATTGATTATGTTAAAAAGGCCACATATGTGGCCTTTTCTTTATAGTTAGTAGTATTTAAAAATTTAGTCTTCTACTATTTCTTCAATTTTATCTTCATCGATTAAAACAGCATTTTCAACAATGCGCTTACCACCTTGAATTTCGATTCGTTTGTTATGCTTATTAAGCGTAAGAATCTCATCACAAAATTGATCAGATGGATGCATCTCATATGTGTAATCAATAATATTACCCGTTTTGTCATCTTTGACATTGGTAATGTTATATTCAGAGATTGCACCTTTCTCAATTAAGTCTTTCATTGTCGTTGTCATATCACGACGCAAAGCTTTTAATTTATTCTCGGTAATTTCGTCTGTTGAATAAATAGAGCCATATTTTTCCATAATCGATAATAGTCGGAAATGGTAGGTCTTACCCGGTGCCGCATAACGCCATAAATGATATAAACGAAGCATCATCCAACGAGATAAACCACGTTTTAATTCTTGAGCACTATTAAAGTAGTAACCTTTGTATTCAAGATTATCGATCATGTTATGAACGAAGGCATTTAAACAAGCTACACATTTTACGTTACCACCCTGACCTTTTTTGCCACTAAAATGAAGTGACGATAAAAAGTTCATGTTCGATTCGTAAAATGAGTCATCAATATCAGAGTTACGAGTATCTGTTGCTGAATATTTAAAAGAAAGCTTAGAACCTTGTAATGCTTCTAATGATTCTTTGATTTGCGGATAAGGCATCGACTGGCCAACAGCTTTCAGCTCTTGTGCTAATTCATTCATTGAAAAAACAACTGCGTATTGAATACCAGACTTAAAATTGATTTTTACAATTTTCCCTTTAGAGGCTAAACGAATTAAGGCACGTTCGACCTTTTCTTCACGATCAGATGGCCAAACAAGATATTCAACATCTTCACCATCTTTTCTTGTGCTTACTACCGCAGGTGTAATTTTGATTTCACCATCATATAGAATGCCGTCTACTTTTTCAGAGATTTTTCGTGTAACGATGGTTTTCTTTGGTGCTTCTTCAACCGGAAGCTTCTTATGACCAGAACGGACAAATCGTCCCCATAGATCATAATGATTAAATGTATTTGAGTAAGCTCTCAAACCATGTGCAGCATTTTCAATTGAAACACGCACATCTTTGTTGTCTGTAAATAGTGCAAGACTTTCATTATCTATTGCACTTTCCACCCCGTGGATCTGCCCGCGTAATGTATCGGGTAAGTTATCTACCGAGATGTTGACCTTTCGGCTCATTGTTCTTATTTCCAATTTTTCTTCGACAGTTAATAACAACACATAAAACTTCAAAAGTTAAATGTTTAAGTTAGTATAAACTTGATCCGATCATAATTTATTTCTTCGGATCAGTTTTATACTAACTGTTTCGTAATTGCTGATTTTCAGATCAGATTTTTACTAAGTTATAGTTGATAGGTCGCGATTTTACTAACTCAGTTCAAATTATGTCGTGTTAATCACCTTTTTAAAGCGATTTAACACGACATAAATCGCTTTTTTAAAACTCCATGTGGATAAACAGCTCTTAAGTTAGCATAGATCTGATCTGTACCAACTATAGATCAGATCCATACTAACTTATTGTGCATTTTAGTCATGCTCTCGGTGCATAACTTTATAATTTAGTTAGTAAAAAGTTGATCTACACCACTATTTTTGTGAGTAAAGCAGTGGTTAAACTGTGCATAAGTCGAAAGCTCATTTTTTGCTTAGTAATTGGCTGATCTGCGAGTCATTAAAGATCTGATCTTTACCAAGTAAAAACACGATCTGGCTTTTTACTAAATATTCAACGAAATCAGACATATATTTCACTATTTTAGCATCTTAACCTTATATACCTATATACTTAACCGATATTAAACTTACTTATTTATACTTAGCATCAGTAAAGTTACAAATTTTTATTAAATGTCTTATAAATAAAAGGAATGTCGCCTTAAATACTTGTTTACAGCAATTTGAATGGACATTATACTTAAAGCATAACTTTGAGGAAGAAAGTATGTCTATCAATAATAATGCGCTAGCCACTTATAGGTTACTAAAAGCGACAGCAGAAGTTGCTGAAAAATCGTTAGAAGGACGTATTCAACATTATCGTGCCCATTTAAAGTCTGAAGAAAAAGAACTTCGTACTTATACGCAAAAAGCAGCCGCTGACTTATTAGGCTGTAATAATCGTACCTTAAAACGACGTCATGATAATGGTGACTTTGATGCACTTGATATCAAACGTGGTGCAAATGGCCACTACGCTTATACCTTGGTAAATATCTTTGCTATGGCTGATATCATGGATATTAAGCCTGATCACCGTACAGTTCATGATAAATTACAAGTTATAGTTATTAACTCGTTAAAAGGTGGTTGTGGTAAAACTACCAGCATGGTAAACATTGCCGCTGCACTTGCTACTACCAATATTAAACGATACAGAATTGGTATTATTGACCTTGATCCACAAGGTTCTTCATCAAGCTTTTTCCCACCTAGTGAGCCAGACCCAATTACTGTGGGTGACTTAATGCGTGACTGTATCGAACTCGATGAAAACGAAACCTGGGATGAGTTAGTATCGAACTCTTTCTTACCTACCCATATACCTAATATTCGTATTTTGCCTTCAGGTATGGATGATTTTTACTTCGAGCATGAAACTGCAACTTTATTAAAAGATAGCTCTAGTTATGATAAAACTCGTCACTATCATAAATTGCTCGAAAAAGTTATTGAACCGGTAAAAGATCAATTTGATATTATTCTAATTGATACAGCTCCATCACTTAACTTTATGTTTTATAATGCATTAATGGCCTCTACGTCGATGCTTATTCCAGTTCATCCTGAAGCTGTAGACTTTGATGCAAACAATAAATACTTAAAGCGATTAGGCGAGATTTACCATACAGTTGCTGCCCTTGGCCACCAAGGTTGGGACTTCATGCAATTCTTAGTAACTAACTATGTTAAAGGGAATCATTCACAGCGCGACATCGTTAAAGACGTTCGTAGTGCATTTGGTCGTCAAGTAATGAGTTACCCAATCAATCATAGCTCGGCAATTACCGCCAGCTCATCTTCTTTTAATACCATTTTTGATCAAAAAACGTCAGATAGCTTAGCTAGTCGTGAGTCACTACTTCGTGCGCAAGAAAATATCAAAGATGTTGTTGATGAACTTGAAATGCTGATCCGTTCTAATTGGCAGTCAACTCAATCGTCTCTAAATACAGCTAAGTAAGGTAATTAATAAAAATGGCTAAAAAACGTAAAAATGATACCAGCTTAGACCCTTTTTCAACGTCTATCGAAAGTAGCAGTTTAGATGCTTTGCTAGAGCAAGCTTCAGCTGGTGATGTTATCAGTATGCCTGCTCCAAGCGATCCTACACGTCAAATTACTTTGGTGTGTAAGGTTATTCCAAGCTCAGAAATTGAAGCTAAAACAAAGGTCTATGGTAAAAACCGCCGTGTACAATCATTACTAAATGAAAAGTCAGTTGCCGATATCCTTCCTGCAATTGCCGAAGACGGCCGTAACCAGCACCCTGCCCTATGTTGGGATAAAGGTGATGAAATGCTTGTATTAGCAGGTTCTCGTCGTCGAAAAGCATGTATCTTAAGTAACTCTGATTACTTAGTTTTAAGCTCTGAAGATTTCACAGATCAAGATGCTAAAATTCTTGCTGTATCATCTGATCAATACATTGCCCCAAGTCTATGGGAGCTAGGTCAAGCATATCAACAGACCCGTGATGAGCTTATTGCTGATGGTAAAAAAGGCTCTTATCGAGAGATTGCGGCAATTGAAGGTGTATCACACACTGCGATTGCTGACGCTATCAAAGCGTATGAGAATCTACCTTCTGAGGTTTTAAGTCTTTACCCTACTGCGAATCATGTTGGCCGTGAAGTAGCTAAAAAGCTTATCAGTGCCAAAGAGCGTGACGAGCAGCTGTTTACCAAGCTTGTAAATGACGTAAGTAGTGATAGCGAAATAGCGCAAATCAGCAGCGATGATAAACGTGCTCTTGCAATTACCAAGCTATTAACTGCTGAGCCAGCAGCGCCAAGCCGTCGTGAAGCCCTTATTGATAGTGAATTTGTGAGCGTACAACGGAACATTAAAAGCGGTGATTTATCTGTGAAAATCGATAATAAAGTGATGACAGACAAACGCTTAGAGCAGCTAACTAAGCTATTAAATAGCTTTAATTAGTTAGTAAAAGAATGATCTCTCACGCTTTTGCTGTTAGTAAAAGCGTGATCTCCCCCTTCCCTTTCGTTAGTAAAATAGTGATCTATTACCAGTAAAATTGGTACTTATTACACTCTCAGATCAGTTTTTTACCAACTAATAACCCCTTTACAGGTTTTTTACTCTCATAATTAGATTGCTTAGTAAAAAATTGATCTGTAAAGCCCCTGCCTTGTTATTAACCTGTTTATATCTTGTGCGATTGTTGTTTGTTAAATGCTCAGCATGTCAGTTTTCAGCTTTGATTTTATTTTAAAGCAGATTTTTACCAAGTTATCAGCTCCAACCAGTCCAATATTGCTCAATAGTGCTTTAGCTCTGGGCCGATAGATCATATACTGGCAGAATTATTTTTTGTTTTTACTGCCAAAAGCGTTATGTCTGCTAACTTATCCAAAAATGACTTATTAGCTATCTTTGAAGAAATCAAACAAGAGCAAGAAACTCAGTTTCCTCTGTCTGAGCGCTTCATCAAACAGCTATTTAAGCCGCATGTGTTAAGTAAAGCAAAAGAGTATCACCAGAACGGCCAAATCAACTGGTTAGAACATAACAGTGATTTTAGCGTTATTGATGCATCTATGTTTGGTAACGAAGGGAATACCTTTACTCAGCATATTGAGATCAGTAAATTACCAAGTGGTTTTTCGGTCGATTCGCATTGTACTTGTGGTTCTAAAACTAAATGCCGTCATATTGCAGCTGTGCTCCTAAAACTCAAAATTGAACATTCAGGTGACTACGGCGAAGACTACATCATTAACGATTGGTTTAGTGAGCTAAAAACCCTTAAGCAGGTTACTAATGACAATGCCAAACAGGTTCTATTATTTGTTCTTGATGTAGAGAAATCTGTTGTAACCCTTACCCCTAAAATAGCTAATTATGACGCTGAGCATAACTATACTCTTGGTCGTAATCTTACCGAGCAGCAATTAAATAGTTTTGTAACCCCTACTGATTTATTAGAATCTGACTTTCGGTTATATAGCTGGATCCGTTCTCAGAATGCCCTTGGTAAACTAGAGCTTAAAGGTCAATGGGGCTTTGCAGCACTACAGCAATTAATTGCCACCCAGCGTTTGTTTTTAGGCCGTTCGCGCCAAGCAATTAAAGCTGACAGTATGCAAGCGTTAGAGTTTGATTGGAAACAAAACAAAGACTTAACGTCATTGAGCATGACGCTTGCTGGGCAAGATAATTGGTTATTGTTAAAAACAACCCCCCCTACTTACCTTGACCCTGAAAAGCTAAAAGTAGGCCGAATTCGTACTCCGTTAACGGCTGATGAAATAGCGTTACTTACCAATATGCCTGCTATTCACACAGAGAACTTTGACCGCGTTTATCAACAGCTGAATGATAATTTTGGTGAAGGTGTGATCCCTCATGCATTTAAGGAAAGCAAAAAAAGCCTAGCTCGAACTGTATTCCCTGTCATCAGTATCAATAATGACGAGGGCACAATCCGCTTAGGATTGCAGTTTAATTATCAAAACTCTTTGTATGATTTAAGCCAGGCGCCAGCTGAAATACTAAACCAATCATTAGAAAATACCGTTGTAAATGAATTAACTAACCTTGGCTTTGAATTATGTAAAGGGGCTTTACAAACAGAGTTTATCTTTAATAAACAATCAGTTATTCATGAACATTGGTTAAAGTTTGAAATAATTCCAAACTTATTAAAACGTGGTTGGAAAATTAATGATGAGTTAGCTGTCGGCAAAGTCCTTAAACAACTTTCACTGCAAGTTGAGCGTGGTAAAGGCCATCAGATAGTTAGTAAAATCGTGATCTCTGGTGTTAAAACTCAACAGTTGTTTGTCACTGATAACAATACTTATCAATCGCTTAATCGACAAAGTGAGCGCTTTTATTACTTTACTGTAGGAAAACGCTTTGCTGTGGTTGAAAAGGCCGCGATGATGCAGCTTAATGATTATCGTGAACGTTTTGAGCATATTAAAACCCGTGACGAAATCTTAATGCCTTTGTCGTTTTTGCCTAAGCTCATCGAGCAAAAAGCAATTAAGGTTAATATTGTTGACGATGCTCTAGATGCTTATCTATCGGAATTAAATAGCTCACAACAGCTTATTAAAAAGTCCGATATTCAAGGCTTAAACCAGGGTGTGCAATTGCGTGAGTATCAACAACACGGTGTTGATTGGCTTAACTTTTTAAAGCGTCACCAGCTTGGTGGTATTTTGGCTGATGACATGGGGCTAGGTAAAACCCTACAAGTTATTGCCTTTTTAGCTAATGCCAAGCAATCACCACAAGCAGGCCCCACGTTAATTGTTTGCCCAACCAGCTTGGTTGGTAACTGGCAAAGTGAAATTAATAAATTTGCGAGTAACTTAAAAATTACCACCGTCTTCGGTGCTGCGCGCAGCGACCAATTACAACAGTTGTCGCAAGCAGATTGTATTTTAACAACTTATCCTCTATTGAAGCGTGATATTGCCTTTTATTCGCCGCTGTATTTTGAAAACATCATTCTTGATGAAGCGCAATATATTAAAAACGACGCTGCGCAGGTTTCACGCTTGGTTAAGCGCCTTAATGCAGACTTTAAGCTCTGCTTAAGCGGCACGCCTATAGAAAATAACTTATTTGAGCTTAAATCTTTGCTCGACTTTGCAATGCCTTCTTTACTTGGTTCGCAAGCACATTTTAAGAGCTATTTTCAAACGCCTATTGAGCGTGATAACGACGTTGCCCGAGCTGATGAACTTAAGTCGTTGATCATGCCATTTATCTTGCGTCGTACTAAAGCACAGGTAACGCAAGAGCTCCCAGAGAAGACTGAGCTAGTTAAAGAGTTTGAATTTGAGAGCAAACAAAAGGAAATTTACACCGGTATAACTGAATCTTTAGAACAGAAATTAGTCGACCTATTTGCACAGCAAGGTGTACAAAAAAGTAAGCTAGCCTTTTTAGATGCATTATTAAAGCTCAGACAAATCTGTTGTCATCCAAAATTGATCGACCCTAGTTCACAGGCTGGCAGCGCCAAACTTGAATGGTTATCTAAGCATTTGCCTATCATGCTTAGAGAAGGTCGTAAGGTGATTATATTCAGTCAATTCACCATGGCACTTGATGTCATAGCAGAGCGATTAAATGAATTAGGCATCAGTTTTAGTATGCTTACCGGGCAAACAAGACACCGCGACCGTGTTATCGAAGAGTTTACTCAAGGTGATACATCCGTATTCTTAATTAGCCTTAAAGCCGGTGGTACAGGGCTAAACCTAACTCAAGCCGATACTGTGATTCATTTTGATCCTTGGTGGAACCCTGCTGTTGAGAAACAAGCGACAGATCGTGCCTACCGTATTGGCCAAACTAACCCTGTGTTTGTTTATAAATTGATTATGGCTAACTCAATTGAACAAAAAGTATTTAAAATGCAGCAGCATAAGCAAGCTCTTGTTGATGCATTATTTACTGAAAAATCAATGAGTTTTACTCAATTTGATGAAGAGCAAATGCTTGCTCTGATAAAAAATTAAATTTTTTTAAAGTTTTTTTGAACTAATCAAATTTTGGGGCGTCTATTATTATGCTTGTTGTTAAATTGCAGTTTACATAAGCATTATGTTGATTTCCCATTTGGTTACTAAATTTTAGTAATGTTAGAGCCAGCTCACTTTGAGCTGGCTTTTTTTATGCCTAAACCCCCTACTCTGCTGAGCACTAATTCGTTATGATGATGTGTCTTTAAGTTATTGAGTTTTCGTTATGATTACAGAGCTGATTGCACAGATTAATTGGCAAAGTGGTGTGCTTGGTGCTGCTGTAGGTGCTGTTGCAAGTGGTGTTATTTTTGCCTTACAAAAAATTCGCTTAAAAAATCAGTTAACCGAACTGCAAAATAGTCAGCAAATCCAGCAAAATCATTTAGAACAAAAGCAGCTGCAACTTGAACAAAGCCAACTTACGCTTGCGCAGTTACAGCAAGATTACGCTGAGCAACGTGATGAGTCTCAACACTTTAAAACCCGCTTTGTAGAACAAGAAAAGCAAGCACAACAATACAACCAGTTTTGGCGTCAAGTTGAAGCTGAGCTTGCTGATACTAAAGCTGCACTTAATCAGCGCGATGTTGATTTAAGTACCTTACGAAGCACTATAGAGCAAAAAGAACTGCATTTTAAAGAGCAGCTTAGTCATATCAAAGAAAGCAAAGAGCAACTCAAAAAAGAGTTTGAAAACCTCGCTAATCAAATCCTTGAAGAAAAATCACAACGTTTCAAAACCTTAAACCAAGAGAGTATTGAGCAACTTTTAAAACCGGTTCAGGGTGAGCTAAAAGGCTTTCGCGATAAGATGGAATTGATCCACGTGGAAGATCTAAAGCAGCGTGCAGCACTTAAAACTGAGTTATTGCATTTACAGGCTAAAAGCCAAGCCATCACCGAACAAGCTGATAGGCTGAGCACCGCATTACAAGGGCAAAAGAAAACCCAAGGTAATTGGGGGGAGTTAATGCTTGAAAATGTATTAGACAGCGCAGGGCTGCGTGCTGGAGTAGATTATCAGCGAGAAGTATCGTTTAACACCGAAGATGGCCGTTTACGCCCAGATGTTGTGGTGTATTTGCCTCAGCAACGTCATTTAGTTATCGATGCTAAAACCTCTTTAAACGCGTATACACGCTATGTAAATGCCGATACAGAGCTTGAGGCGCAGCAAGCGCTTAAAGAGCATGTCACTGCGGTGCAATCACGTATAAACGAATTAGCAAGCAAAGCCTACGACAGACTACCAGGTATTAACTCACCTGAAGTGGTGATCATGTTTGTACCAATAGAGTCAGCATTTGTTGAAGCGCTTAAGTACCAGAGTGATATCTATCAGCAAGCAATCGAAAAAAATATCTTAGTTGCAACTCCAACGACCTTATTGACTAGCTTGAACATCGTAAAACAATTGTGGCGTTTTGAAGAGCAAACTAAATACTCAAAAGAGCTTGCCGCCCGTGCTGAGCGTTTTTACAACAAGCTCAATGGTTTCCTAACCAGTATGGAAGGGGTTGGTAAGCAATTAGACCGCGCCAAAGAAAGCTATGATAAAGCGTTTTCTCAGCTGTATCGTGGTAAAGGGAACTTGATTAAGCAGGCCTCTGAGTTCAAAGAGTTGGGGGTTTCTGTTCAAAAAGAGTTACCCGCGGAAACTGTTGAAAAGGCCCAATTAGAGTTAGATTAATATGCAGGTTTTAAAGCGCATCGGGTTTGTTGTCCTCGCATATGTATGTTTTGCAAGTACTGTCAAAGCTGCAAATTATGATTACGACAGCCAACTTAATAAAGCGTTACACGCTAATAAACTCGTTGCAATTGGTGATGTTCATGGCAGCGAGCATGTTGTTACTAGGCTTATTAAATACTTAGATGAGCCTAGTAACTGGCAGCAGCTTGATGATCTTGTCGTTGAGTTTGGTAATGCGCGGTATCAAGATTTAGCTGATCAATATTTGTTGAGCAAACAGAATATAAGCATTGATGACGTAAGGCACATTTGGCGCGACACCTTGTATTTTATGGCATGGCAATATGATGTTTATGAGCAATTAGTTTTAAAGTTAAAACAGCTTAATAGTACCCGTGAACATAAAGTTCGTCTTGTCCTTGCTGAGCCTGCAATGAACTGGCAAACCCTCTCTAAAGAGGATTGGCAAAAGCTAGAAAGTAGCCGTGAAACTGGCTATTTAGAGGCAATAAATCAGCATGTTGTCGCTAAGCATCGCCGTGCAATCTTACTCTTTGGTGCATTTCACACGTTTAAAAAGCCGGTAGTTATAAACAATCAAACTTCGCCTTTTAGTTCTGTAATTGCATTACTTGAGCAGCAAAAACCGGGCTCCACATACACTGTTTGGCCAGCGATGAAAAACGATGGTATTGCATCATCATACCCTGCGGACAGCTTCATCCCTTTATCGGCTAATAGTTCGTTGAATATGCCCTTAGCGCCAATGTCTAAGCGCTTTGCGGTAAATAACAATGTAAGCCTTGCGGATGTTGCAGATGCTTATTATGTGCTAAAAAACACAGATAGAAATGCACCATTAAGTGATGCGGCTTTAAATGATCTGACGTGGCATAAAGAATTAAAACGTCGTGCTGAAATAGTGTCACCAAGAAGTGCTAAACAAATCCACTCTTGGCTTAGCCAACATAACTAATAAAAAGCCAACGTCATGTGGGCTTTTTATTAGTTAATAAGTTCTGCTGAAACAATATCGTTGAGCATCAAAAAGTGGTTAAGTACAGACTCTTCAAGTTCGAAAACCTGCGCTAGTTTTTCGCCACTTGCTGACATCCCTGTTTGCGCACCAGCAAACTCAATATGCAACCCTAAACGCTTTAGGGTTTGAGCGTCGTAACTATAAATAGCAGAATCACGTTTCTCTGTAATACCAGGCATCATACCTATGATAGTAACCGCCTGTTCAACATTAATGATATCGAAGAATTGTCGCTCTGCTGCTTGCCATTTTGCTATATAGCTAGCGACCTCAGGCGGTTGCTCCATGGGCACGTATAATGGCTGTAATGAGCCCCCATGCCAGCCGATAACGGCTTGCTCTTCAACGAGGACATGTGGGCTTGCGGTAAGTACATAGTTGGCACAAGACGATGCACAAAGCTCGTGTACCACAACATCGAGTTGATATTCATGAACTAAGCCACCTAAATGTAAACCCACCATCACATCACCACCTTGGCTATTAATAACTAAGGTGTTGATTTGTTGATCGCTATTTACTAATAACTGTTCGAACTTTTCAACATTTTGCTTTGATGTTTCGCCCTGAAAATAAATAGTGCCCGGCGACACTTCACTAATTTCAGCAACGCTTTGCTGTGTTGTTTTACAACCAACCAGCAGCACGCTCAATAATAAAAAAAAACGCATTAACAATGCCTTGAAGTTTTGTTTGTATACAGTGCGCAATTTAATAATATGTCATTAACGAACTGCAAAAATGGCATAGTACGTTTTTTTACTTGAGAAATAAATCCACATAATAGGAACAATTGTATGAATATTGGAATTTACATCTATGATGATGCCGAAGTTCTCGATTTCTCAGGTCCGTTTGAGGTGTTTAGTACAGCCAAGCGCCTAGCGAATAATGACTGGCAAGTGAGTTTAATTGCCGAAAGTGATAGTCCTGTACTTGCCCGTGGTGGTTATAGTGTAAACCCCCATTACAGCTTTGCTGACTGCCCTTCGCTTGATCTCCTTGTTGTGGTTGGTGGCGACCATACACGAGAGCTAGAAAAAGCAGAGGTTATTACTTGGTTAAAACACACAGCCACTAACACCAAGCGTGTTGCCTCTGTTTGTACGGGGGCATTTTTGATTGCTAAAACAGGGCTTTTGAACGGTAAAAATGTCACGACTCATTGGCAAGATCAACCAGAGTTGGCTGCTTTGTTTTCTGAGCTCAATGTGATTTCAGATACTCGTTGGATCACCGATGGTAAGTTTACCAGCTCTGGGGGAATTTCTGCTGGCATTGATATGAGCCTAGCGTTAGTCGCTGAGTTTATTAGTTACGAACACGCCCTACTGACTGCCAAACAGATGGAATATCAATGGCAGACTTTATAATTGTTCAGCAATATAGTCGGTTATAAACTGTTTTAAACAGGCAGCCTTTTTACTCAGTAAACGTGCGCTTGGCCAGATTGCATAAATGTCGCGGTTTTCTCCTCGCCAGTGTGGCAGTACTTGAACTAGCTGCTGAGATTTTAATTCATCTATAACCTCAAACCGAGGTAACAAGGCGATACCTTGCTCATCACAAACTAAGTATTTTACAAATCCAGTATCGTTAAAAGTACTAGCAAATCGGCACATGTGAGTATAAGTTGCATTCGTTTGTGTATTGGTTAGCTGCCACTTATTTCGCAACGTGGTACCAATTAACCTATGTTGTTTTAAATCAGCAGGCTCTTCTATGGCAGATGCCGAATTAAGGTATGCTTTAGTGCTAACAAATAAGGTATCAACACTGCCTAACTTTTTCTGATGGAGCATAGAATCAGCCTGCGGCCCTACTCTTATTGCTATATCAGCTTGGCTTTTACTCAGATCTTCAAGTTTATTATTAAGCAATAGCTCAAGTTGAATATCAGGGTATTGTTTAGTAAATGCGAGCCACATCGGCTTTAAGAAACCATGACTAATATTCAGAGGTGCTAAAACTTTAAGCTTTCCTGATAATTGTGCTTTTTGATCATTAAGCTGGCGGTGAGTTTGTTCAAATTGCTCAATTAATTCAACATAACTTTGAAAATATACCTCTCCTGCTTGTGTTAACGTACATTGCCTTGCTGAGCGATTCAAAAGCTGTTCGCCTAGGCGTTGCTCAAGTCGTTGCAAGCGTCTCGATACAGTTGCGGTAGGCAACGACAAGCTCTCAGCCGCATTACGTAGGCCGCCTTGTTTAACAATCTGTATGAATAGGGCAATATCGTCAATCATGTTCTCATTTATGCAATCATAGTTTGTTTATCTTGCTATTTTTAGCATTTTTGCAATTAGATATCATGTCTTTTATTAAATCATTTAAGAGCATCTAATTATGAGTGTTAATGATATTTATGTGATAACTTTTGTAGGCATAGCGGCGACTTTGTTCATTGATCTTTATGCTTTTGTGCTGGCTAAAGTGTTTAAGATACCGTCATTAAACTTTTGTTTAGTTGGCCGTTGGGGCTTGGGTTTATTAGATGGAAAGTTTAAGCACCTGAATATAGCAACTAGTCCAGTTAAGCAGTTTGAGTGCGTGTTTGGGTGGTGTTTACACTACTTTATTGGTGTTTTATTTTCGTTTCTATTTATATTACTGGTCGGTATTGCTTGGCTTGAACAGCCCACCTTAATCGCTGCATGTATATTTGGATTAGCTAGCGTATGTATGCCATTTTTTGTTATGCAGCCCGCTTTAGGGATGGGGATAATGGCTACGAAAACCGCAAACCCACTCCAAGCCCGTTTAAAAAGTGCTGTAACTCACCTACTTTTTGGTGTCGGAATATATTTATCAGCTCAATTCATTCAATTTATTTAGGAGTATGTAATGGACGCAAAGCATTGGCATCAACGTTGGGAAAATAACGAAATTGGTTTTCATGAAGGAGACGTTAACCGTTATCTAGATCAGTATTTTACTAACTTGAATTTACAGCAAGGCGATACTGTTTTTGTACCACTGTGCGGAAAAACTCACGACATTCATTATTTGCTAGCGCAAGGTATGCGTGTTGTTGGGGCAGAACTTAGTGAGATTGCCATTAAGCAGTTATTTGATGAGTTAAAGCTAGAACCCGAAGTTAGCCAACACGGTGAACTATTACGTTACCAAGGCGCAAATCTAACCGTTTGGGTGGGTGATATTTTTGCACTTACCGCGAATGAACTTGGCACTATCAACGCGGTTTATGACCGTGCCGCCTTAGTTGCGTTACCAAAGCCAGTGCGCATTCGCTATACCCAGCATTTACTTGAATTAACCAATAGAGCAACGCAGTTAGTGGTGGTATTTGAATATCAGCAAAGTGAGTTTTCGGGTCCACCGTTTAGTGTGGTCGCCGATGAATTACATCAGCACTACGATGCTTTTTATCAACTAACATTACTGTGCAAAGAACCTCTCGAAGGTGGCTTAAAAGGGCAAGTCCCTGCCATGAACGTAGCTTGGCATTTAAGTTAGTACTTACAAACTAGTGGTGTGTAAATTCACACCCTAGCTGTGCGTTTTTGTGGCTAGTTATTGTACCTCTGTGCGTGCACTATAGTGATTAGCGTATTTAAGGAGTACATTTATGCAAAAGCCACGCGTTTTCTTTGTTTCACATGGCGGCGGTCCTATGCCTTTACTTGGCGATCCAAGTCATGCCGATATGGTCACTTGTTTACAGTCTATTGCCGCAAAAATTAAAAAGCCATCTGCTATTTTGATGGTGAGTGCACACTGGGAAGCGAACCCAATTAGTATCACTTCGAGCTCTGCTCCTGGGCTAATTTATGATTACTATGGTTTTCCTGAGCCTGCTTACAGTATTGAGTACCCAAGCCCAGGTGAACCTGCCCTTGCCGAAAAAGTACATCAGGCATTGGCAAAAGCTAATATCGATAGCGCATTAAACCCATCTCGTGGCTTTGATCACGGTATGTATGTGCCTTTGAAGATTATGTATCCAAAAGCAGATATACCTTGTGTGCAATTGTCGTTACATCCAAGCCTTGAGCCAAGCTTACACCTAGCGATAGGTGAGGCTTTACAACACCTTGATTACGATAATTTATTGATCATTGGTTCTGGCTTTACTTTTCATAATATGCGCGCATTTTTCACCCCTGAAACCGCTGAAATTAAAGCGCAAAATATGGCTTTTGAGCAATGGTTAGTCGATGTGTGTGGCAATACTGAGCTGAGTGAAAAACAGCGACAAGTTAAGTTATTAGAATGGCAAATGGCCCCTGCGGCGCGTTTTAGTCATCCTCGTGAAGAGCACTTATTACCATTACATGTTTGCTATGGTGCGGCGATGCGCCCTTGTAGTGATATCTACGAACTACGTATTGCCAACAAGCAAGCCAGTATGTTCTTGTGGGACGATTAAGTTTAAGTTCAACCCCCCAGATAACACGACAAAGACTCAGATTTTATAAGTTTATTTTGGTACGCTAGGTAAGTTAAAACCTAGGAACAACAAAATGAACTTAATAAAAACATCAACCCTTGCGTTTGCTGTGGTTGCGGGTTTAGGTTTGCAGGCATGCTCAAGTACAGAGCAAGCTAGCACCCCATCAGCAACAGTGAACGCAACGGCTAATCCGCTCTCGCTTGAACAAATTTATAAAGAAAAAGACTTTAAATCTGAGCGTAGCACCTATTTTACGTGGCTCGATGATGGTACTGGTTATACGGTACTCGAAGAGCGCGAAAGCGATAAAAACAACCAAGACGACAAAGCTAAAGACGATGAGCACGGCGTAAAAGGCAATGATATTGTGTTTTATAACGCCGATGGGACGGGTCGTAAGGTACTTGTTAGTTACGAAAAATTAATTCCCAAAGGTGATAAAGAGCCACTCACCGTTGAAAGCTATCAATGGTCTAAAGATGGTAAATGGCTGATGGTTTTTACCAATGGCGAGCAAGTGTGGCGCTCACGTAGCCGTGGTGATTTTTGGCTTTTAAACCTCGAAACTGATTCGCTATATCAGTTAGGTGGCGAAAACATCGAAGCGAAAAAGCTAATGTTTGCTAAGTTCTCACCAGATAGCTCAAAAGTAGCTTACGTGCGTGATAACAACATCTACATGGAAAAAGTGGGCAGCAAGGCTGTGACTGCTTTAACCACTGACGGTAACGACACCATTGTTAATGGTAATTTTGACTGGGTTTACGAAGAAGAATTTACCATTCGTGATGGTTTCCGCTGGAGTCCAGACAACAAATCAATTGCCTATTGGCAGCTTGATACCAGTGGCGTGAAATACTTCACCATGATCAATAACACCGATGATCTCTACCCTACCCTTAAAGAATTCCCGTATCCAAAAGCCGGCGAGATGAACTCAGCGGTTAAAGTGGGAGTGGTTAGTCTTAATGACAAGAAAACCCGTTGGGCTGAACTAGGTGGTGATAATCGCGATCGTTATATTCCACGTATTAGCTGGGCAGGCACAGGTGAATCTTTGATGATCCAAGATCTTAACCGTCCGCAAAGCCACAACAAGGTTTGGTTATTCGACTGGCAAAAACAGCAACTGACTAAAATTCTTGAAGATAAAGACGATGCCTTTATTGAGTGGTTTTATAAAGCAAATTGGTCAAAAGACGGTAAGTTCTTTATTTGGCACAGTGAGCGTGATGGCTGGCGTCATTTGTACCGTGTATCTCGCGATGGCAAAACGGTTGTTGATTTAACACCAGGCGAGTACGACATCATTGATATGTTAGCGCTCAACGAAGATAAAAACGTTATGTACTTTACTGCATCACCGGACGATCCCGGTCAGCGTTATTTATTCCGTACCTCGCTTGATGGCAGCTCTAAACCGATGCGCGTAACGCCTGAGTCATTCGATGGTTCAAACAGTTATTACATGTCTAAAGATACCTCTTGGGCAATGCATACTTTCTCTAAATTTGGCACTCCACCAATGAAAGAGATCATCAAAGTAAGCGATCACAGTAATGTGAAAACCTTAGTTGAGAACACAGCATTAAGAGAGAAATTAGCGACTGAGCAATTACCGACTCACGAGTTCTTTACGGTTAATGCGCGCGATGGTGTTGAGCTTGATGGCTACATCATGTTCCCAGCGAATATGGACAAAAGTAAAAAATACCCAATCGTTTTCTATGTTTATGGTGAGCCATGGGGTTCAACAGTTCAAGACCGCTGGGAAGGTAACAGTTACTTATACAAGTCGTATCTAACTCAGCAAGGCTTTATTGTTGCCTCAGTTGATAACCGCGGCACGCGCGCACCAAAAGGCAGAGATTGGCGTAAGTCTATCTACAAAAAAATAGGCTCTATTACCGTACTTGACCAAGTTGACGCCCTTGATGCGATGGCAAAACGTTGGGATGTCATTGATACTGACCGTGTCGGTGTATGGGGTCACTCAGGTGGTGGTAGTTCAACGCTTAATTTGTTATTCCGCCATGGTGATAAATATAAAGTTGGGATTGCCTCAGCCCCAGTGCCAGATATTCGCTTGTACGATACTATCTACCAAGAGCGCTATGCAGGTAACCCAAATACCGATCCTGAAAGTTACGACAACACGTCTCCGATCACCTTTGCAAAAGACCTGCAAGGTAAGTTGCTACTGATCCACGGTACCGGAGATGATAACGTACACTACCAAGGTTCAGAGCGTTTAATTAACGAATTAGTTAAGCACAATAAACAGTTCGAGTTTTTCTCTTACCCGAACCGTTCTCACAGCCTACGAGAAGGTAAAGGCACTACCCTGCACTATCACACTATGATGGCTAACTTCTTCGAAAAGCATTTACTTAACAAGTAAATATGCTTTATTAAAAAAACCGCAGCTTAGACGTTAAGCTGCGGTTTTTTTTATGCAAACTGTAAACCCCCGTTACAGATAAAAAGCGATACTTTTTGGGCTACTCGCATTGAGCAACACAAAATAACTCGCACCAATTTAAAAGTATGAAACTAGACCTTAGGCTTCATTAGATGGGCTTAATTCATGAATAAAACCCCATAATCTGCTTGTTGATCTACACATTTTCTACACTTTTCAATCTTGGCTATATGGTAATTTTTTAATCAATAATTCATGTAGGGAATTTGGTTATGAAATTAGGAAAAAACTTTTTTCAATCATTGGTAGTGCTTGCGTTATTAGCAAACTTAGCTGCCTGTGGTGACAGTGACTCATCATCGTCATCAGATACAGATACATCGACAAGCGATAGTAGCAGTGATAGCAGTGGTTCTGATAACAGCGGAAGTGACGATAGTGGCGATGATAGCAGCGGTAGTGATAGCAGTTCAGGCTCACTTAGTGTCAGTGATTTCAGCGATATCAGTTTAGGCGACTGTGAGCTTGATACCAGCCTTGAATCACTGGTATGTGCTGCAAATGCATTAATCGACACATTAGATGAAGATGAACTTGCTGATTTACAGCTTGATTACTCAGACTCTGAAGCAAGAACTGTGTGGTCAAACTTACCGACGGGCAATGTAAGTCGTAATGGTATTGAACTTGGCGCATTAGACGATGAATCACTTGAAGCGGCGATGATGGTTGCAAGAGCGGCACTGAGTGATGATGGCTACCAAGATTTCTTAGGTACTATTGCTGCGGATGATTACTTAAATGAGCTAGGTGGCGGTTCTGCTTACTCATCTGGTAAATATTATCTAGCGTTTTTTGGCGACCCAGATGTGAGCGGTGACTGGATGTTGCAGTTAGGTGGTCACCACTTAGCTTATAACATTACTTATTTAAATGGTGACGGTTACCCTGTGCCAAACCATATTGGTACTGAACCTAAAGTCAGCTTTGAAATAGACTCAGCAAGCTATGCTCCACTTGCTGATGAAGGTGACGCCCTCGTTGCTATGTTTGATTCGTTAAGTGAATCAGAACTTGAAGAAGCCTACTTAAGCGGTGAAAGCTATTCTGATGTATTAGTAGGTCCAGATAATGGAAGTGGTACGTTACCAACTGATTACCCTACAGGTGATAATCGCAAAGGGTTGCTTGTTTCAAGTTTAACGCAGGATCAACAAGCATTGGTTACAGCGGCAATTGAGCAGTGGATCAACGACTACCCTGAAGAAGTGGTTGAAAACTTAACGCTTAGCTATGTAACGAGTTCTGCTTATGCAGATACCTATATTGCTTGGGCTGGCACTGAATCGGCAGGTGTTGATGTGGATGTTGCCGGGACTTATATGCGTATTGATGGCCCTAACCTTTGGATTGAGGTGGCGTGTCAAAATGGGGTGATTATCAGTGATGAAACTCATTACCATACAATGTTCAGGGATAAGAGCTGGGATTATGGTAATAATTTATAAGCCATGAAAACAGTAATTAATCTCCTATTTGGGCTGACCTTTTTGGTCAGCCTCTTTTGTACAAAAGCCTTTGCTCATTCTGCTTCAACGAGTGCTGTGTTTATTGATACACATAAAGCACAGATTGAACTCGAAATTTATTTACCCCTCGATCAATTACGTTTAGCTGATGAAAGCCTATTTCCTTCACAAAATGATGATTTAAAGAAGGTTAATTTCTCGGCTTTACAAGACTACATGCAAACACATGTGAGTATCACAACACAAAATTCTCAGCCGTTAACAGCGCAAAAGGTTGATGATTTTGCTATTCATGAATTTGATAACGTACTGTTCATGGTAATGAAAATGCACTTTATCAAACCAGATAATTTTGATAACAGCGGTTTTTCTTTGCATTACAATGCCATTTTACACCGAGTTGTTACTCACAAAATTTATGTTTCGTATCGCAACGATATGCATGAAGTACTTAAAGCAAGCCAAGACATAGCAACCATAGGCCTGATCCGCTATCAGCGCGAAACCTTATTCATAGAGCCTGAAAAAATCACTGCATGGTCTCAGTTTAAGCTGATGTTTTTAAATGGTATGAGCCATATTGCAGCCGGTATAGATCACTTGCTGTTTTTACTGTGCTTAATTTTGCCAGCCCCTCTTGTTAGTGCCAATAAGCGCTGGCAATCAGTGGCACCTGTGCGCCAATGTGTTATATCTGTAGCTAAAATTGTCACCTTTTTTACACTCGGACACTCATTAACGTTAGCCCTGACGACGCTCGGGTATATTTCATTTCCTGCATAGCCAATTGAGATTTTGGTAGCGACCTCTATTTTAGTTTCGGCGTTGAATGCAATCAGGCCGATTGTTTCGCAGTCAGCTATGTGGATAGCATTTATTTTTGGGCTTATCCATGGGCAAGCATTCGCGATTGAAATGAGCCATATGGGGTTTGATACTCAGGCTATTATCGTTGCATTGGTTGCATTTAATCTGGGTATTGAAACTGTGCAGTTGCTGATCGTTATTTGCGTAGTACCCGTGCTAGCAATGCTTGCCAGAACTTATTTTTATAGTGCTATTCGAATTACATTATCTGTGCTGGCAATGGCGGCTGCGAGTTATTGGATTATCGAGCGAAGCGTGTAATGAAAAGGGCCTTATTTAGCCCTTTTTACTTTCAAAACAAAGTTACAAATAGGTGTTAAACCAATTAACTAGCTCTGATTCAAGTTGTTCTTTATGGTTCATTAAAAAGTGGTTATCACCTTCATACACCACAAGTTTATGGGGGATATGATACTTATCTAGCGCTTTGGCAAATTGAATTGAGTTATCGACCGATACTCGTTTATCGTCACTGCCATGAATAAGTAATATGGGCACTTTAGGCGATAGCTTATCAACCCAGTTCATCACGGAGCGTGCTTCAAGCTCTGCTTGTTTGTTCTCTTTATAATTGGGAATACGACGCACATACACGTTTTTTTCCATGTTAGGTCTAAACGTAAGCTCTTTGACTAAATCGGTCGCCCCCGCAATGGTTGCAATGGCTTTAACCTTGTTTGTGTGTTGCATGGCAAGGTGGGTTTGCATGCCGCCTCTACTTACTCCTAACATACCAATACGGTTTTCATCTGCACTTGCTATGTGCGGAATAAAATCAATAAGCGCAAGTACGTCGTTAACATCTCTGCCACCAAATTCATCTAAGTCATCATTTTTAGCTGATGTACCGTGGTATTGGCTGCCGATAACCACAAAACCTTGCTCTGCTAAAGGAAATAAATTGCGCATCATTGCAGCAAAATAAACACTGCCAAAATTACCGTTACCGCCGCGGTTATAAATTAACACAGGTAGCTTATTCTTGATGACTTTAGGTTTGATGATATAACCAAGCACCTCAACATCATCGACCTGATATTTAAAATTATGGCAGGTTAAATTTGTTTTAAAGTTATCGAACATATCTTGTGGAAAGGTTTCTTCAAAGGCTTTAATGCGCTTTAAGTATGCTTCTTCGTTTTTAGCTTTGCGTTTATTCTTTTGCGCAATAAATTGATGCCACGAATCATAGTCAGCAAAGATACCTGTAAAGCAGTCTGTTTCTTTTATGACGTGTTCATCATCGATAATTTTCGCTGCGCTGGTAGAAAAAACAGCGAGAAATAGGCTGGCAAAGAGTAGTAATTTATACACAACAACATCCTTATTGGTGACTAAAAGTTACTAAACCACAGTAACTTAAATGATGGTTATTTGTATATAACTACTTTTTTACGTATCAAAACTTTTATATTATGAAAGTTAACTTATTGAATTGGAAGTCATAATGAGCAATAAACCGCCGCATATATTAGAGTTTCTGCCTAAGCGTTACACCTTGTGGGGGTTATTATGCTTATCCTTGGTATTCGCTATATTTGTAATTATATGGTCTCGAGCTCCTGAATACCGGCCTTTGGTACAAGATATGCGCTTAGTCAATGCCGTCAAGATAGTTGATGTACTGGACGTTGAAGAGATCCCTTACAAGGCTGATATTAAAAATCATATTTTGTACGTTGATGTTCTTCATTCAGACCAAGCAAGGCTAGCACTTGCTAAAGTAGGTTTCGTCTTTGATTATCCAAATAAAGATACATTTAGTTCAATACCGCAAGCATGTGCCTTACTTGAATCACAAGAAGCAAAGGAAAATAGGCCTATTCATCAAACTGAATGGTTTCTCCGATTAGTTCGCATAATAACGGCCGCGATAGTACTCATTACTTTAATCTTGGTCGTTGTACGACCCATTTTAAAGAATCTTATTCTTGAAGATAACAACAAAGATTAATATACCTTTTAGCAAAGAAAAAGCCGCAATAAGCCCCATTACAGATAAAGCCGCAATAAGCGGCTTTATCTGTAATGGGGCTTTACACTAAAAATAGGGTTTGGCGTTATTCAACTGAAATGAATACTTCAACTTCTTCACTGCTTTTATAAAACTCATAGTCAGTTTTATATGCTCGAATATGCGGGCACTGTTCATTACTAAAGTACTGCCAAACTTGGCCCCAAACATCGATAACGGTTTGTGGCATTGCACCTTTGCCGCTAAAGCGAAGATAGTTACCTGTAGCGAGTGTAGTTTGTTCTACCTCTGATGACGTGACTTGCATGTCAGTACATGCAAATACATCAAACTCTCCTGTGACATCAGATTCATAATGAGTATACACGCCATAAACTTGGCTAGATGGCGTTAAATTTGGCGCTATGTCTGTGTAAAATTGCTGCCATAAGCCAGCGATTTTGGCACCTTCCCCACTCATTTCTTTCATATTGCTGGTGCGAACTTTGAGGCCAAATAAAGTTGTTGGGTTGTCTATATTGATCTTCGTTACTTGCTGATCCATTGCATTTTTCCTTGCTTATTTTGTTCCCAGTAAAATACCAGAGCATGCGTACTTTAACCTAGCCTTTTTAATTATTTATTTTAAAAAAACTATATTTTGTCAACGGCCTTTACAGCTTAAAAAACAGTCATGGCATCCTTATCTGCATCAGGTTAAGATGGGTAAAATAACAACAAAATCAGCGGGTGTTTAATGAATAAAATCAATGCGCTTATCTACTTTTTAGCCTTTAGTAGCGGCTTTTGTATTATGGGAATTGAGCTTTTAGGCGGGCGAATTTTAGCGCCGTACTTTGGTAGCAGTGTGCATATATGGGGCAGTATTATCACTGTATTTATGTTGAGCTTATCTTTCGGCTATTTACTTGGCGGTAAGCTCTCAACCCGCAATCCTTCGTTAACTAAATATGGTCTCATTTTCTTTGTAGCAAGCATTATGGTAGTGCCAATAGTATTGTTTGCTGAGCCAATTATGACCTTTATTTTCACCCATATTGAAGACAGTCGTTACGGCTCGTTGCTGGCATCAACGGCGTTGTTTTTTATCCCTACAACAATACTCGGCATGATCTCACCTTACTCAGTGCGATTATTGGTTACCGATCATGAAAAAAGTGGTCAGGTTGCCGGTGGTTTGTATTTTGTGAGCACCCTAGGAAGCGCCCTTGGCACGATTATTACCTCTTTTTATATGGTGTTAGCGTTTGATGTTAACGACATCATTAAAACCTTTGCAGCGGTATTAGGCGCGCTTGGTTTGCTTGCTATTGCTGTTAGTCAAATAAAAACGAAGGAGCGTACTGTATGTTTAGAGTCTTAACACTTTGTTTGATCATGACATTGCCTTTTAGCAGCTTAGCCGAAGTAATACATAAAGAGCGTTCGCTTTATCGAAATATTTTAGTGGAGAAGTCTGGCGATTTACTGTGTTTAAAATTTAACGAAAAAACCCGTAAAAGCACGCAAAGTTGTATGTATAAGAGTGAGCCTAAAAAGCTGGTGTTTAATTACACCAAAATGACGTTTGCAAGCTTACTATTTATTGATAACCCTCAAAATGTACTGATCATAGGTTTAGGGGGAGGTTCACTCTCTAATACCATTCATGAGCTTTACCCTAGCGCTCATATCGAAAATGTCGAAATTGATCCCGCGGTAATAAAAGTTGCCCGTGATTATTTTAGCTTTGTAGAAACTGATAACGTAACGTCTAAGGTGCAAGATGGCCGTATTTTTATTAAACGTGCCGCACTTAAAAAACAAAAGTACGATTGGATTATTCTTGATGCCTTTAACGGCGATTATATCCCTGAGCACCTTCTCACTAAGGAATTTTTTGCGGAAGTAAAAAGTGTTTTAGCTGATGGCGGAATTGTCGCGGCAAATACTTTTTCATCGAGTAAATTGTACCAGCATGAGTCGGCAACTTACTTCGATGTGTTTGGTGACTTTGTTAATGTTGTGACCGATGAAAACTCTAATCGCATTATTTTAGCTGGCTTCGAGACTATGCCTAGCCAGCAACAGTTAGCCGAACGCGTCAACAAACTCGCAAATAAGTTAACCCCTTACGATGTTGATTTGCAGTTACTCAGCGAGCATTTGTTTTATACTAAGGGTAATCAAGATTGGCCAGCGGATACTAAGGTGCTCACTGACCAATATTCACCAGCGAATTTATTAAATTACCAATGATCAAATACGCCTTAATTGCATTTCTTTTAATTACGAGCTCTGCTGCTATGGCAGAGCACCCTTCCCCCCCACCTTTAGCTGCAAGTCAGCAGCAGTTGTCTAAACTATTGAATCAATACAAAGGGCAAGTCGTGTTACTCGATTTCTGGGCGTCTTGGTGCAGCCCGTGTCGACGCTCGTTTCCTTGGTTTATAGCCATGCAGAGCAAGTATCAACAGCAAGGGCTTAAAGTAATTGCTGTAAACATTGATGTTGAGCGCAGTGATGCCGATGCTTTTTTAACTGAGTTTGCAGTGAACTTTAATATTATTTACGACCCAGACGCTGTTATTGGCAAGCAATATCAACTCAAAGGGATGCCGAGCAGCTTTTTAATCGATAAAGAAGGCGTAGTCAGGTTCCAACACACAGGCTTTGTAGCTGATAAATTAGACCTCTATGAAAGCCATATCAAAGAGTTAATTGCTAAATAATGTGGTTAGGTAGATAACTTTTGCAGTTGTTCGCTTTTATCGAACACAGCTATCTATTTTATTAATTGCACTAATATTTACTTAGCATGCTAACTACATTAAAATAGTTAGCATGCTAAGTAAATGGAGCGCATCATGTCTTCCACTCCCCCTTTTCACGAAACTCTTGATTTAACATTATGCGGCAGTATGGGCCGTGTGCATCGTTTATGTCGCGATGCTGTCACTTTGGCGGTTGAGCCTTTGGGTCTTACCCAATCTCGCTGGACCGCGATGATGCACCTGTTTCATCTAAACCAAGGTTGTACGCAACAAGAGTTAGCAAATAGCTTAGGCATTGAAATGCCTTCACTAACTCGCACTATTAAGCAGCTTGAGCAGCAAGAGATTATTGCTCGTAAAGCTGATGCTGAAGATAAACGCAGTAAACGTCTGTACTTCACTGAGCAAGGTCTACAATTGTTAGACACATTGCAGGTGATTATTGCCGATGTGAAACAGCATCTTTATGCTGATTTAACCACTGAGCAACTCGATACCATGGCGCATGGTTTAATTCAGATGGAGCAAAACGCCCGTCAGTGTATCCGTCATTATTCAGGAGATAAGTAACGTTATGACACCAGATCAAAAGTTTGCCCGTTACGTTAAAATCTCTTTAGCGGGTTTTATTGTTTTATTTTTATATTTTGTGATTGCCGATTTGTATATGCCTGTCACACCGCAGGCTCGTGTTTATCACCCTGTCGTGCAAGTGACCCCGCAAGTAAGTGGTCGCGTGACTGACGTATTAGTGACCAACAATCAAGCTGTCGAAAAACAGCAAGCCTTGTTTAAGATTAACGACGAGCCGTTTGAGCTTGCCGTTCAACAAGCTGAACTTGCTTATGATGATGCAAAACTACAAAACCAACGTTTAGATAGCAGTGTGAAGGCAATAGAAGCACAACTTGCTGCTGCTCAAGCTAAGCTACATGAGCAAACATTACTGTTCGAACGCGGTGAGTCGCTATTGAAAAAACGTTCTATTTCAGAGCAAGAGTACGAAACAATCAATGCGAACTATCAATCAAGCAAAGCGAATGTGGCTGCAATTGAAGCACAGCTCAGCGAGGCTAAATTAGCGCGCGGTAAAATAGGGGATGACAATTTAGCGCTTCGCCATGCTCAAAACCAGCTTGAACAAGCGAAACTAAATCTGTCGTACATCACTGTGAAAGCCGATACCGACGGTAAAACTGCAAACTTACAAGTAACACCGGGTACTTATGCTAATAAGGGCCAGCCGTTAATGGCGATTGTTGCTAATAAAGCTGATTTAGTGGCTGATTTTCGTGAAAAGTCTTTAGTTCACGTACAAGTTGGTAGCACTGCAAAAGTCAGCTTTGATGCGCTACCGGGCAAAGTGTTTACAGGCAAAATTGTTAGTTTTGAAGCGGGTGTGAGTGATGGCCAGCTTAATGCTAACGGTTTACTCAGTGCCACTGAAAGCAGTAACCGTTGGGTACGAGATGCACAGCGTCAACGTATCCATATTCAGCTAGATGAACACCAGATGCTGGCAAAATTTCCAAGTGGTGCGCGTGCAACTGTCCAACTTCTGCCTGACTCTAGTATTGGCAGCTGGTTTGCAAGCATGCAAATTCGCTTCATTAGTGTTCTGCACTTCATTTACTAAGGCTGGGTGAGTTATGTCTGTATTGCAACTCGATGGTAATGGCTTACCCCAAGCGCTACGCATTGCTACGGGCTCAGCATTAGGGTTTTCACTGGCAAAATTGATGAACTGGCCGAATGGCATCTTTTTCACTGTTTACCCTATGCTACTGCTTGGTTTAGTGCCTGTGCTTAACATGCATATTATTCGTCAGTTTTACGCAGGCGCGGTGTTCAGTGCGCTATTTGTATTGGTTGTACAAGGATTGTTTGCACACTTGCCTGTTGTAATGACAATGATGAGCTTTATAGCCTTTGCCTTTTTGTTTTATCAAATGAGCCGTGGTGCTAACTTTCTATTTGGCGCCACAACCGTGGTGAGCTTGTCGATTCAATTGCATTTTTCGACCTACACCGGCGGTGGTGTCAGTATTTATCCGCTGATCATTAGTAACGCTGTTGCCGTTGTGGTTACTGTGCTGTTTTCGATGCTAATGCATGGTTTATTCCCTGATGTTGCACCACGCCAAGGTCGGGTAATGCCAGAGAAAGCAAAAGAAAGTGTGCGCCATGAAGTCTTACTTTGTTCAACCGTAGCGACTTTATCATTTGTTGTATTTCAGGTATTTGATTTACAAGATTCTATCTCTGCTCAAGCGGCCTCGGTACTGATATTGTTTTCATTGTGCTGGAAAGCGGCAGGTATGGCTGCATGGCAGCGCGCGATAGGCACCTTAATTGGTTGTAACTTAGCGTTAGTGGCACAGTTATTTTTGTATAACCATACAGATATTTTGATATTTCCTGCGTTAATTCTGTGGATTTTGACCTTTATCTTTAGTCGTTATCACATAATTGGTGGCGGTATTCCGGGTGTTGGCTTTGGTATTATCACCACATTTGGTATTTTGTTTGGCCAGTCATTAGGGCCGGGGCAAGATCTGGTTTACAGTGCGCTCTATCGTTTTTCGTCGGTGTCTGTGGCCATACTATTGAGCTTATGTGCGGTGTATATAATGCATCACATCTTAAATCGCTTTGCAATAACTAGGCATCACACGTTTGATTAAAGATTAAAAAAGGGAGTTAATCAGAACTCCCTTTTTTATTGTTATTTGGTTCGAAAATCGTGGGTAAAGACTTAAGTAAATCGTCTTGTTTTTTTACGACACTCTGTACACACGTTTTTGAGGCGACATCTGCAACCCAAGCGCCCCATTGTGAACTGCCCGGCTCTTCTCCTGGGGTTGCCCACCATCTGGCTTTATAAAGAATTTCGTTATAACAGGTTTCACTACCTTGCGGATACGCGCTTCCGGCTTGCCATGAATCTACAGCAAAACTCGACATAGGCAAAGCTGACAGCGTTATCATTGCAGCGGCAACAATGCGTGATTTCTGGCCCATACCCGGCTCCTTAATTAGCAGTGAAATTGTATTACTATTATAGACGCAGCAGGATTAACCATCAATTAACTTTGTTAACAAGTTACACTTCTTTACAGTTCTGCTTATTTTTGACACGTTCTTCTGATGTGAAAGTTAGAATTTTACATTTTTTCTTAATGCTTTTGTTTGTCCTCTTTTTGTTTTAGAGTCCATGCGCTTTCTCTGAGAACTTTTACTTGGTTTTGTTGCTCTTCGTTTCTTTTGTATTTGTGTTGCATTAATGATTAATTCTTTCAAACGATTAAGCGCATCTTCTTTGTTCATTTCTTGCGTGCGATGACTTTGCGACTTTATGACAATAACGCCCTCTTTTGTAATTCGAGAATCATTTAAATTAAGTAAACGTTGTTTGTAAAAGTCAGGTAACTTTGAGCGATTAATATCAAAACGAAGATGAATAGCTGTAGCTACTTTATTGACGTTCTGCCCGCCTGCGCCTTGCGAGCGGATCGCACTAAAGTCGAGTTCCCATTCATCAATTGTGACGGTATTAGAAATAATTAACATCAGGTTCAGTTAGCTATGGTAAAAAAGGTATTGTAACATTTGTAATTGGCTAAACATAATAGCTCGACTATTTGCGCCGGTTGCTAACCATTTTGAAAGAAAGGAGATCACGATGAAAGCACTATTTATTTCTATGAGCCTACTTGCGATGAGTTTTTCTAGCTTCGCAGAAGATATTTCTGAAAATCAGCTACAGCGTTACATTAAAGCCCTTCCTGCAGTCGTTAATTGGTCACAAAGCCAATCTGAGTTAGATACTGTAAACCTTGGTGGTATGCTAGGTAGTTCTGATGGTGTTGACAGTTCGTCAGTTATGGATGCGCTGGGTCACATCAAAAAGCATGAGCTTTATACTGAGTTCGAAGCCCTTACCAAACAATATGGTTTCACGCCAGAGCAGTTAGTTACTGTTGGCTCAGAGGTATCAATGGCGTATTTAGAAAACCTTAAAGCGGGTATGTCAGAAGAGAACAAGCAACGTGTAAACCAAGCAATGAGTGGTTTACAAAGCCTTACGGCATCATCATCTGATGCGGGTACTCGCTCAATGGCAGGTGCTTTAGAAGGTGTTAAAGCAAGTACTGCAACAGCAGATGTTAGCGAAAGTAACGTTAACTTAGTTAAGCAGTATATGCCGCAGTTAAAAGAACTGTTCGCAATGTTGCAGTAACAGCACTATCAAATAAAGAAAGCGGCGAGTGAGCCGCTTTTTTTATGCTTACTTGAATACCATAGCGTTTTTTAGATGCTGCTTTTGTTGTGCAGTTGGTAAAAATCCAGTTTGTACAAATTCATTAAGGCTTGGGTGACGTTCAAAGTACAAAATATCTAGGGCAAAACGATTCATACCGTACAAGCCCCGATGGATCATATTTGCCGAAAATATGAGTAAGTCACCTTTTTTGAGTGCTACACTTTTACCACGAGTTAGTGAGTCACTATTTCGAGCGCCCTGCTGTTCTAATCTAACTGTTAACTCTTCATCAGAATCCCAGTTTTTATGACTGCCTGGTATTAGTTCTATTCCCGGTTCATCTTCAAAAGCAACGCGGCAATGTAACACTTCAGGGCCGCTAAGAGCGGCCTTTTGCGCATCAAGCTCTAAGTGATACTGCATATCGCGATGCCAATAATTTGCCTGTTTAGGGTTGTAAGGGTTAAAGAATAGTTGAGTATTCATAAACTGGGGCTCAGCAACAATGCCCTTAACCTGTTTCAATAGTGTGTTGGCGCTGACAAACTCAAAAAGAGTAAACTTTTCCTCAATACTTAAACATGCAGCACCAGTCAAACCTGAGCTATTAATCCCTCTGGATTGGTAAAAAGATTGGTTTTCTTGCAACCAGTGATGATGAAATTTATTGAGAATTGCCCTTACCTTGCTAAGCTCACTCTCTGTGTAAAGGCCCTTTACATGGTAGTAGCCGTTTTCAGCAAAAAAGTTATTTTCCATTTTTTACCTTGCTAAAATTGCACGTATTTTACTACTAAGCTCAGGCAATACTTGTTGCTCAAACCACGGATTTTTCTTTAGCCAGATATTATTGCGAGGGCTTGGGTGAGGAAGTGGCAAGTAATTTGGCCAATATTCACGCCACGATTTTACTAACTCAGTTAAGGGTAGCTGCTTAGTGTGGGGTAAATGATATGCCTGCGCGTACTTACCTAAGATAATGGTGAGCTCAATATTATTTAGTTGCGCTAAGAGCTTTTCACGCCATGCAATCGCGCACTCTTTTCTTGGCGGTAAATCACCTGATTTTCCTTTGCCCGGGTAACAAAAGCCCATCGGCAAGATAGCAAAATTGCGCTCATCGTAAAACTCATCGCTTGTTACACCAAGCCAAGAACGAAGCCTTTGCCCGCTTGCATCATTAAAAGGTTTGCCACTTTCATGTACTTTAATTCCCGGTGCTTGACCAGCAATTAAAATGCGAGCCTGTGGATTAAACTGAATAACGGGCCGCGCTCCGAGTGGTAAATGAGGTTCGCAGATCACGCATTTACTAACTTGTTCTAATAATGATTGAGTACTCATAAGTTAGTAAAAAGATGATCTATGCTTGCTTTGACCAAACTGCTAACTCATTACCACTTGGCTCTGTGAAGTGAAAACGACAGCCTCCAGGAAAATCAAACAAGGACTTAATAATTGTGCCGCCGTGTTTTTCTACCTGTGCTTGAGTCTCTTTAATATTATTTGAATAAAGCACCAGTAGCGCGCCGCCATTATTGGTTAAGCTAGTTAATGGGGCTTGATAAAAACCGCCATCAAGGCCCGCTGATTCAGCGCTAAAGGCCGTGTATTCAGGGCCATAGTCGGTAAATTGCCACTTAAAAACCTGATGAAAAAATGCCTTTGTTGCGGCTAAATCTTTAGCAGCAAATTCAACATAATTTAAGCTATGGTGGTTCGACATGGTGTGCTCCTAATTTAAACTATTCTCAAGCGCCATAGCGCAATGAAGTGTTGTACTATCAAGTAATGGAACAGATGTATCTGATTGTTGAACTAACAGCGCTATTTCGGTGCAACCAAGAATAATGGCTTCAGCACCTTGCTGAGTTAGATCATCAATAATGGTTAAATACTCAGCTTTAGATTCTGGGCTGATGATGCCTTTACATAGTTCATCATAAATCACACGATGCACTGTTTCACGCCCCTGTGTATCAGGAATTAACACATCTATGGCGAATTTATCAGCTAGGCGTTGCTTGTAAAAGTCTTGTTCCATAGTGAACTGGGTGCCCAACAAAGCCACTTTTTTAAAGTTATGTTGGATCAGGTTTTCACCAACTGCATCTGCAATGTGTAACAAAGGAATTGTAACAGTTGCTTGTACTTGCTCAGCGAGTTTATGCATTGTGTTGGTACAAATTAATAAATAATCAGCGCCAGCGGCTTCAACTTGCTTAGCGGCTTTAATCAGTATCTCGGCCATCTGTGGCCAATCTTGTTGCTGTTGAAGCACAGCTATTTCGGCAAAATCGAGGCTAACGAGTACTATCTTGGCACTATGCAGCCCCCCAAGTTTGTTTTTAACACCTTGATTTAAAAGCTGGTAGTAACTTTGTGTAGACTCCCAACTCATGCCACCGATTAAGCCTATTGTTTTCATTGCAGCTCCCTTTTTATTTACTTAACACCATATGATATTGCACAGAACAAAGCTAGCAGATCATTATTTTACTAACAGATCGATTTAGTTGGTTGTGTTTCATTATTTAATACGTGCATGCAAATGATAACTACTATCTTTTCTGTTTGTCGACGATATAATACGGGGTTTTCTTCTCGTGTTATTTTTTAAGGGATTATCATGCATTCTCAATCATTAGATGCAGTGACTACCAATCGCCCTAAAAATACAGCTAAAAAGCGCTCTGTAAGCCTATCTTATCGTGTTGCTGTGTTTTTGCGTTTCGTTGCAGCCATCATTGGTGGTTACGCCTTTACCAGTGTGCTTATTTCATTACTAGCTGTGTTATTACCACTTAATAAACTCGACAGCGTGCTGTTAACCACGACTCTATCGGTATTTTTTTACTGTTGTGTATTTATTTGGGTGTTTGCAGTTAAGTCTTTAAAGACTGTTTGGATCACTATTTTACTAACAACTGGTGGGCAATTGCTGGCCCTTTCATTGATTAAGGATTGGTTATGAAAGAGAGCTTTTTCCGCTCAATGACTTGGCTTCATACCTGGGTTGGCTTGCTGGTATGCTGGTTACTGTTCTTAATCTTTTTTGCTGGCACCATCAGCTTTTTTAAAGATGAAATCACTATTTGGGCCAAGCCTGAAACGCACTATGTGCAGCATCAAGCACAACGGGTTCAGTCTCAAGCCGAGCAAATTAATTATGTGTTTGCGCAATTACAGCAACAGGCACCTAATTCATTATCTTGGCGGATAAACTTACCTGAGCCACGTAACCCTGTTTTAAGCTATGGGTATGCTGAGCCTAAACAGCCAGGCCAGCGCCGAGCACCTTTCAACTATACACATCTAGACCCTAATACCTTAGAGCAATTACCCGAACCTCGGGAAACTAAGGGGGGTAACTTTTTCTATCGCTTACACTTTGATTTACATTACATAGATGTATTTACTGCACGGATAATTGTTTGTTTAGCCTCATTATTTATGTTGGTAGCGCTTATAACAGGCATCGTGATCCACAAACGTATTTTTAAAGATATGTTTAGCTTTAGAGCAAACAAAGGCAGCCGAAGCTGGCTCGATGCACACAATGTTTCGTCAGTGCTGGCACTGCCATTTCATATCATGATCACCTACACGGGGATTATCACGCTGATATTTATGCTGTTCCCCTATCCTGCCGAGACTGTATATGAAAATGGCTTAAGGCAATTGTTTGATGAGGCATTGCCTATTAATAAACGTGCAAAGCCCAGTGAAGAGCAGCGCCCTATGGTGGCAATCAAAGATGTGTTAGATCAGATTTATACTAAGTCACCGAATGCCGACATTAGCTACGTGTTTGTTAGAAATGCCAATACAGCGACCTCACAAATAGTGGTTTATTTGGCAACTGGCAAAGAGGTTGTAGATAACGGACCACGCTACTTATTTAGTGGTGTAACAGGTGAGCTTGAAGCGAGTTCTGGGGAAGATTGGAGCGCTTCGGCGCAGTTTTATGACTCAATGACGGCATTGCATAGCGGTCGTTTAGCCGAGCCGTTGCTGCGTTGGTTGTATTTTTTCTGTGGCGTAGCTGGCTGTGCAATGATAGCTACAGGCTGCATCATGTGGGCAAGGCGCTTACGCGAGAGGCTCAAAGCAGAGCAAAAACCAAGCTTTGGTTTAAAGCTTGTTGAAAGTCTTAATTTAATAACTTTAATGGGCTTACCGCTAGCAACTTCAGCGTTCTTCATTGCTAATCGTTTATTGCCTTTAGAGTTAGCTGGGCGTGCCGATAAAGAAATACTCGTGTTTTTCTTAACTTGGCTTGCGGTTGCGCTTCCGGCTGTGAGTATTATAGAAAAACATCATTGGCGCTATTGTGCATGGCTTAACGCTGCTGCTTGTTTATTAGTACCTGTGGTAAATGCGCTGACAACAGATGGCAATTGGATCACATATTTACTAACTCAGCAGTGGGACTTATTCGGTATTGATAGTGCGTTTATTTGTGCTGGGCTGCTGTTTTTACTACAAAGCAAAAAAATACCTAGGCATAAAACCGCTACAAATAAGACTAAATTAAATAAAAACAAGCTGTTAAAGGAGCAACAAGGATGATGGAGTTACTGCAATTTAGTCTCTGCTTTTTTGGGTTTAATTGTTTTGCTCTTGCAAAATTCAATCACTTTCGTGATGTATTTAAAAAGAAATTAACCGAAAAACAGCGAAGTAGCTTTTTATTCAGCGGCTGGATCAGTATTTTACTAAGTTTGGTGCTTTGCGTGCTGTCAGATGCTGGGTACGGCGCATTGCTATTTTGCGGTTATATGGCTTTAAGTGTACTTATGCTCATGATTTTATACAGTTTTACTGTTTCATGGGTAAAGCATGTCAGTGTATTAACTATGTCTGTTTTGCTGTTGAGTGGCTTTTCGGTGATGATTTTGTAGTGTAGTTAGTAAAAAACTGATCTGATACCAATTTGCAATAATGCTTAATTGAGCAAATAGTAAAAAAAATGGGTAGGCAATGCCTACCCAAGCAGGGGATTAAATTGGGGGATCACATGTTGTTTCAAATTAACGACGCTAAGTTTGCCTAGTATCCATTACAGTTGTGTTGCACATTCGTGATAGTTTAAAGACAGTTGTAAAGCCCCTTTACAAGCTCTCATGGTCAACATAAATAAGCTCGTCTGTTTTAAAACCATATTGTTTTGCTGTGTTTATAAAGTCCTGCATTTGCTGTTCTGTAACGTTAGGAGTGCGCGACAAAAACCATAAATACTCTTTGTTATAGCCAGTAATATAAGCGTATTGATAGTCTTGCTTATCTAATTCAAACACTACATATGAGCTATAGAATGGCCCAAAGAATGATACCTCTAGATGACCTATGTCTTGTTGCTCTGCAAACTTCGCTTTACCTTCAGCTTGCTGCCATTCTTTATCTTCAGCGCTGTAACCTTTATTGATAACTTTTACACTGCCATCAGGGTTAATAGAGTATTCAGCGGTAATGCCTTCAAGGCCGCGTTCAAATGAATGATCTAAACGTGCAATTTCGTACCAGGTCCCTGTGTATTTGTTTAACTCAAAATTATCGACAGGTTTGATGTTGTCTGGCACGCCTGTACACGCAGATAAAATGGCTGTGATGCATAAAACCCCGATTAACTTTAATGATGTTTGCACGTTTTTACTCCCTCTAAAAAATTAAACAAATTAATACGTTAATAGCACTAATTTAGTTCAATTACGGTAAACTATTAATGTCTAAAATTAAAGATTGAGAACAGCATGAAGATTTGGGTTGATGCAGACGCCTGCCCCGTCGTTATTAAAGAAATATTATTTCGTGCCGCAGAGCGCACGCAAACCTTTACCACATTAGTGGCGAACCATGCGATGCGAGTACCCCCTTCAAAGTATATTAGCCGTTTACAGGTATCTTCTGGTTTTGATATTGCCGACAACGAAATCGTTAAACGTATCGAGCCAAATGATTTGGTGATCACCGGTGATATTCCTTTAGCAGCTGAAGTTATCGAAAAAGGCGCACAAGCGCTTAATCCGCGCGGTGAGTTATATACGACCGAAAATATTCGCTCACGTTTAAACGTTCGTGATTTTATGGAAACAATGCGCTCAAGTGGCGTTGAAATGGCCGGTGGCCCTCCGCCGTTAAGCCAAGCTGACCGCCAAAACTTTGCAAATAACTTAGACAGAATCCTCGCTAAAAAGTCATGAGTATCGATAATAGTGGGCCACTGCAAGGTTTTGGTGATGAGGAGTTTAAAGTCGCTGTTTATTTAGAAAAGCGCCCGCCGATGCCTGCTTGGCAACAACTTGACCATTTACATGCAATGCAACCCGGCCAAATAAACGAAATAAACCAAGCATGTGGCAATGGTTGGCGCAAAGTTTTTAATGTGTATGGCAAAGTACTTTTTGCACTACCAAGTGAATGTTATGATTTTGCTAAAAGAGCGGCTGATTGGCAGAGCTTTCGCGATGGACAACTACTGCAAGTACATAGCCAAACTGCATTACTGTTTAGCCCACCGATATTAGGCAAACCAGAGCAATTACATATAATTGCAGGGCGAACCCATGCTAAGCAGCTTATAAATGACGGGTTTTTGGATTGCCAATTAATATGGCTTGATGATGAATTTGCTATTAGTAAATCTGATAAAGTGATTGTTTGCCCCTATTTTGATTACCGCCAGTTGAGCAACATTAAAATTGCACGACTTAGCCAGCTAGTTGCAGATATTTTTTCTTAGTTTCTGGTTTATTGCGTTATTGAGTTAGCAAACTAAGCTTTAAATACTGTAAAACTTAATAGTACTCTAGATGAAAATATTGGTCGTCGACGATATGCCACTTATGCGCCACGTGTTGATAAACATGTTGCGTAGGCTTGAATATAAGGATATAACGGAGGCGACAGATGGCGCTCAAGCGTTTGATTTACTCGAAAAACACTGCTTTGATCTGGTGATTACTGATTTGCATATGCCGAAAATGGATGGCAAATGTTTGCTTAATCATATTCGCGAAAACCCAGTCCTAAGTGATTTACCTGTATTGATGGTAACCTGCGAAGACAGTAAACAAACAGTAAGCGAGATGATCACAGCAAAAGTGAACGGTTTTATTATTAAGCCTTTTTGTTTAAATACACTGCAAAAGCAGTTAAGTCGAATTGTTAAACCAGAATAACCTGCAACAACTGGAGTTAAGAGCGATGTTTAAGCATTTAACAATAGTGAGTTTATTCACTGCCAGCACTGCCATGGCGAGTGCTGAACAATTGACTTTATACACCGAAGTATTCCCTCCCTATAACTTTGTGCAGCACAATCAACTCACCGGTATTAACACCAAAATCATGGAATCTTTGTGTGAAAGAGCCAAGTTGAGCTGTACGTTTAGTGTATTGCCTTGGAAGCGCGCAATGTCACTAACACTCGCCCAACCCAATGCTGGAATTTATTCTACTTCACGCACCGCAAAGCGAGAAACTCAATTTTACTGGGTTGGTCCTTTGGTATCTGGGCATTCATGTTTATACCGTTTAAATAACCGTAACGACATTAAAGTGACAAGTACACAGTCGTTGCAAAACTACACCATTGGCGTATCTCGTGGTGATGTTTATCAAACAGTTCTTGCTGATTTTAACCTTGCTGAAGGCCAGCAATTTTTAACTTACTCAAAAAAGTTTGAAGAGCTAAAAATGTTTAAGCAAGGCAAGCATGACTTGCTGATTGGCTCCTCTCTCACTCTTTCATCACAGTTGATGAATGTAGGTATGAGCCCAGACCAAGTCACGCCGGTATTTGAGTTAAAGCATCCTGCCTTAGTGGGTAATTACTTAGCACTTAACAAAAACACATCGCCAGAGGTGGTAACTAAGCTGCAACACGCCCTCGATACCATGAAGGAAGAAAACCTGATTGACTCTCTTGTTGATCAGTTTGTAGCAGAGGATATGCACTCTCACGGCGAAACATTGACAGTTGCACAGCAGTGCTTAAATGGTTCTGCTATTTACTAAATTGGAGTGGTTTTAGGTAAGTTAGCCGCTGTTTTTCTTATTTTTGAAGTCAATCGTGATTTTTCGCGCTAGAACGCAAAGCCATTGCCTCATCTTTAATTGCTTTTTATAGTGATAAAAATAACAAAAAGGGCAAAAAATTATGAAACCAACTCCACTATTTAAAAGCTTAGTGCTAGCAGTATGCCTAGGCGCAACAGGCGCCTCTCAAGCTTACGATCGAATCACAGGCCATAACTTTGCTAGTCGTTCTGAAGTCATCGCACAATCAGGTATGGTTGCAACATCACAGCCGTTGGCTACGCAAGTGGGCTTACAAGTATTAAAAGACGGTGGTAATGCCATTGATGCAGCTATTGCGGCAAATGCAGTGCTTGGTCTGGTTGAACCGACTGGGTGTGGAATTGGTGGCGATTTATTTGCCATTGTTTGGGATAACAAAAGCAAGCAACTTTACGGTTTAAATGCCTCTGGTCGTTCACCACAAAGCTTGTTTTTTGATACTTTAAAAGCACAAGGTGACTACATTCCTGCTTATGGGCCATTGCCTGTGTCGGTACCTGGTGCAGTAGATGGTTGGTTTGAGTTACATAAAAAGTTTGGCAAAACACCAATGAAAGCCTTACTCCAACCAGCTATCGACTATGCTGAAAATGGCTTCCCTGTGTCTGAACTGATTGCTTATTACATGCAAAAAAGTGTGGCTGCACGAGGTAAATACCCAGGCTTTAAAGATGTTTATATGCCTGATGGGGCAATGCCAGAAAAAGGGGAAATCTTTAAGAACCCTGCCCTTGCAAACACCTATCGCAAAATTGCCAAAGGCGGCCGCGATGCCTTTTACAAAGGCGATATTGCTAAAGAAATTGGTCGCTATATGAAAGAAAACGGCGGCTACTTATCGTATGAAGATTTAGCTGCCCACCATAGTGAATGGGTTAAGCCTGTGAGCGCCGATTATAGAGGATATACGCTTTGGGAATTGCCACCAAATGGCCAAGGTATTGCTGCACAGCAAATTCTGAATATTCTTGAAGGTTACGATATCAAAGCAATGGGTTTTGATAGCCCTGAATACGTACACACCTTTGTTGAAGCGAAAAAACTCGCGTTTGCAGATCGTGCAAAGTATTACGCCGATCCAGCATTTAACACCATTCCCGTACAAACACTTATTTCGCAGCAATATGCTGACCAAAGACGCAAACTGATAGACCCTAACAAAGCTGCAAAACGTGACCACGCAGGCCCAGTAGAAGGCGATACTATTTATATGACGACCGCCGACAAAGACGGCAACATGGTTTCGCTTATTCAAAGTAATTACCGTGGCATGGGCTCAGGTATGACACCTGCAAAATTAGGTTTTGTATTGCAAAACCGTGGCGAAATGTTCGCCCTTAAAAAAGGCCACATGAACCAATATGAGCCAGGCAAACGACCATTCCATACAATCATTCCTGCGTTTGTTACCAAAGATGGTAAGCCATATATGAGTTATGGCGTAATGGGCGGCGCAACACAGCCACAAATGCACGCTCAAATACTTATCAACATGATTGATTTTGGCATGAACCTGCAAGAAGCTGGTGATGCACCACGTATTCTGCACACAGGTTCATCGCAGCCAACCGGTGAGATCATGGAAGACGGCGGTTTTGTTAGCTTAGAGTCAGGTTTTTCAATGGAAACCCGCCGTGAGTTAATGAAAAAAGGTCACACCTTACAAGACGCCGTTGGCCCATACGGTGGTTATCAAGCAATATTGAAAGACCCGAAAACCGGCGTTTATTACGGCGCATCTGAAACCCGTAAAGACGGACAGGCCGCTGGGTATTAGGTTCTCGGAAGTTAGCGAGTTTCAAGAGTAAAGTTAGCGAGTTAAAAGAGCTGTCAGCTATCAGCCGTCAGCTCTCAGACTCAAAAACATCAGCTAGCGAGTTTCAAGAGTAAAGAGTAAAGTTACATCGCGTAGGCGTGAAATTTATTTCGCGCGATGGTTTATGGCCCGTATGTTGGGTAGAGCGGAGCGAAACCCAGCAAGCTAGTGAGTTTCAAGAGTAAAGTTAGCGAGTTAAAAGAGCTGTCAGCTATCAGCCGTCAGCTCTCAGATTCAAAACCATCAGCTAGCGAGTTTTGAGGTAGCAGCGATTTTACATCGCGTAGGTGTGAAACTTATTTCACGCGATAGTTCATGGTTCGGTAACTCCCAACCACATACCCTGCAAATATGATCAGAATCAGCGTAGAGCCATTTTTCTTTCTGAATATATTTAGTACCAATAAAAATTTACAGTTAGCAATGCATTCCGTTATTTGTTAATAATAGATTTATTAAGTATATGAGCGTGATATCGACAAAAAGATGTGCGAAGCGCGCGCTATTAAAGTCACATAGGAATCGCAGTGAAGTCTGAAATTGAAGCATGGATTAAGCAGATAAGTGATCGTCCCGAGGTTAAGGCAATAAACATAGGATTGTTTCAAACTGGAAGTGTTTATCAAGCATATTTGATCGGTTCTTTTGAATACGATCCAGAAGATGATGATTGGGCATGTAATGAAGATTTTGTACCAGAATATAGGTATCTTGAGCTACCCGGTACAAGCGAACTTGGTTGGGAAACTTTATTAGATTTAGTTTCAAAGTCCATTTCTGAAATTATTGCTGACAACGCTGATAACATTCTTAATCATGTTCCTGTTGTTACTGTCGGGTTTGATGATGGAAATTTGATCAGGATTAAGTGACTTATAACAACCGTATGAACTTGTTTCCTTCGGCCACTCAGACAAAAACACGGCGCTGCTTCGCAATTATAGCGCAGCACCTTCTCCCTTTATGGGGGAGTAGGCATACTCTATGATGCAGATTAATAAAAATAGAATCGAGATAAATGGAAATATTGTTGAATTGCCATACTCAATTTTGGAAGCCAAGGAGTTAGACCAGAGCATTTTAGTTATTTTCGACTACATGGAGTTTTCCCAAAATTCCGTAGCACAAAATTTCCAATGTATAAATCTAGATGGCTCTGTATTATGGCTAGCAGAAAACCCTACAACTCAGAGTACAGATGCTTATGTTAACTTTACAAGTATAGACTTAAACGGTAATCAGGTTGTCGTAAATAATTTTGCAGGCTATACATGCACAATAGACCTAGCTGATGGTAAGTTACTAAAAGGTGTGTTTTCAAAGTAGCGCCTAACAAGAAGCTTGAAATAGATACGAACGCTTGGCTTGCGCTCGTTTGTCACTAATTTTAGCCCATATTTTCACCCGCAAATCGGGTGTTACATGCAAAGGATATTCATGCTCAGATTCTTAGTTTTAAGTTCTCTTTTAGTAACCTCAATTTATTCCACAGAGGTTCAAGCTGACTGCGATATCTCTGGTATTTGGAAACATTCAACTAAGCCAGCAAAATTGCTAGTCGACTTAAGTAAAGGCGAAATCTCTGTTCATTCTCATGATAACAATGTTAAAGCAGTCGGGTTAGTAGTTTTAAAAGGCCTTAAGTCTGGTTTAACTTCAGCAAATTGGGATGCAAAAATGTATAGTGCAGCTCAAGATTCATTTGTCGATGTTCAAATAATATCTGAAGGTTGTAATCAATTAAGTGTTAACTTTAACGGTGAGGAGGTTTTAGCGCTTGCCAGATAAAAGTATGTTCAAAAAGTTAATGCAACGTGTTGAGACTAAACTAGCTATTAAAAACTCAATTAGCGTAAAAGTTAAAATTACGTATAAGATCATAGCTTCATTACTTTTTTGCGTTGCTTGCCTAACTTACGAAGATAATTCTATCGTATTCATTGCTTCAATAGTTGGGTTAATTGGAGTATGGATTTATCTCCAAATACTTTATTACTTATCCACAGATAAAGATTAAAGTACATATTAAAGCTCATTAATTAATGGATGTCTAAAGCCTGGCTAACGCTCCTTCACCGCTAATTTTAGCCAAGGATTTTGTGCTGCTTAACACGGCGTTATATGTCAGGAAGAACAGTTTCCAAATTTTACTTATGCTGTTTATGTGTCAGGAGTTGTTGATTGCTAGAGTTTATTTCTGAAATTGGGAGCAGTTTTAAGTGGGTCTACCGTGGCTGGCTATATTTTCTATCGTCGTCATATCAGCAAAGAGTTCTCATTGAGTATTCAAAGTGTGGCGCAGTATGGAAGGTTTTTGACATTATTATGAGTGTCTTGTTTATGGGCTTAGAAATACTTCTAGTTTTTTATTTAACTAGGCAACTTTAGGCATTGTCATATAACAAACTACTTAAACCGCTTGCGGGTTCGTTGGGGCAGTAACACATGTTTAGCCAAGCTTAAAAGTAGCCCCTACTGGAGCTTGGTAGCTAAGGAAAGTAAGGCATTGAAATGACCTACAAAGAATTTTATTACAGTATTGATTGCAAGTTTCCTTACCATCAAGAATGGGAGTGGAAGCAAATTATTGATCAATCAATTGAAATAGGTGAAGACGCGCCTTTTCTAGTGCTTCACGAAATATGCAGAGTTCCTGCCTCGGAGAAACTAGATCAAGCAAAGCATATGGAAATATATAAATATTGGAAGCAATCGTTTGCCAGCCCAGTGCAGGACATCGTTGAAGCTGCTTCTCTTTCATACATCAACAAAACTGAGGTCTCAGACTCCGAAGCACTGGGTATAATGGAAGAACTTTCAGCGTTTCCAAAATCCTATAATGCGCTTCAAGTTGTCTTGTTTTCTTGTCCAGATGATAATGAGTTGGTCGAAAAAAAATATGAAAGCATTGTAGCTCAGTGGAAATCGGCTACTTAACAAGTAACTCAAAAGGACACAAAACCGCTGGCTTGTGTCTCTTCATCGCCAATTATAGCCAGCTATTTTTTGCTTCTTAGTTGAGCGTTAGGTAACAGGAAATGGGAACTGAAATACTTGTATTGACTTACTTAACGACTCCATTGATATTTGTGATCAATATAGCCTTGTTGTTTAAAGGCAAATTCCCCAATTCAAAAGCTCTAGTGCTATTGCTTCTAAATGTTGTTTTCATGGGCTATTTTATCGTGCCAGGACTATTCAGTGAGCACTTTATCCAAGCCTACTTCGTAGGTGGCTTTTTTCTCATTCCATTTCAAATTATAGCGGTATTAGTTGCTAAACTATTAAGCTGTAAAATCAGCAAGTTAAAAGAGTTAAATAACATAAATCGCGCGAAATAAATTTCACGCCTACGCGATGTAACTTTACTCTTTCCCTTTGAAACTCGCTAACTTGTTGGGTTTCGCTGAGCTCTACCCAACCTACAAGCCATCGCGCGAAATAAATTTCACGCCTACGTGTTGTAGCTTTACTCTTTCCCCTCGTAGCTCGCTAACTTGTTGGTTTCAATCTGAGAGCTGACGGCTGAAAGCTGACAGCCCTCTTAGCTCGCTAACTTGTTGGGTTTCGCTCTGCTCTAGCTAACTTACAAAACATCGTGCGAAATAAATTTCGCGCCTACGCGATGTGACTTTACTTTTTCCACTTGTAGCTCGCTAACTTTCCCCTTTCCCCTTGAAACTCGCTAACTTGTTGGTTTCAACCTGAGAGCTGACGGCTGAAAGCTCACAGCTCTAGTTACTCCTAACTCCCAACCACATACCCTGCAAAACCAAGCACTTTAAAATACTGTTTTGGGGTGCTGAAGCGGGTTTCATTCATTAACTCTGCAAAACGAATTCGGTCTAATGGGTAAAACTCGTGCTCTAGGTTGTGGCGCATGCGTTCTACGCCGACTTCGGTTAAACCTAACTGTGTACACAGCTGTAGTTGAGATTCGCGCTCAAAAGTGGTTTCTGGGCGCATTAAATCGGCAATGTATAAGTCGCTCGATTTCTTAAGCTTGCTGTGAATCGCTTTTAATAGCGTTTTTTTATCGCCGTTATCTTCAACAAAGTGCATTACCAGTAAACACAGTGCGGCGTCACATTGAGTGTCGATGTCCTTGATATCACCGCAGTGTACTGTTACGCGATCGCTAATGTTATGCTGGCCAAACTGTTGCTCGGCAATATCGAGCATGTCTTGTGAAATATCTTGAGCAATAAATTGCCAGCTTGGTTTTAGCGCCGCTAATTCGATGATTTCTTTACCAGTTCCGGCACCAACTACTAAAATGCACGCATCATCGCTCAGCGTGGTTGCTAATTGGGCTGCGGTTGCTTGATGTAATAGCTCATAACCTGGAACTAGGCGCAAAATGCGTTCGTCGTAGTGATTTGCTTCTTCGTGATTAAAAGTTGGCATGCTAATCCTTTAAATAACTGAGATGGTCGAATAACCACCTGGTTTTTTCGCTACATGCACTTGCGTGGCAACACGTTCGGTCATTTCTGATACGTGAGAAATAACCCCTACTTTGCGGCCTTGTGCTTGTAGTGAATCAAGAGCATCCATCGCGATGCTTAACGTTTCACTGTCCAACGTACCAAACCCTTCGTCGATAAACAAAGAGTTTATTTGCACTTTATTCGACGACAACGAAGCAAGCCCTAATGCCAGTGCTAACGACACTAAAAATGACTCGCCGCCCGATAACGTATTAACAGAGCGCTGCTCATCGGCCATGTCTTTATCGATAATTGCGATATCGAGCGTTTGCCCTATGGCTGTTAATTTGTAGCGTTTATTTAGTGTCTGTAAGTGACTATTCGCGTAGTGCAGCAGTATTTTTAAAGTTTGTGTTTGCGCTAAATTACGCATGGTTTTACCGCTGGCATCCCCGAGCACCTTATTGAGTAAATGCCAGTGCTCATAGCTTTTTTGCTGTTCAACCAATTGCTTTTGCTTATCAGCCAGCGCTTCGCTATTTTGTTGATGGGTTTTAAGCTCAGTCGCAACTTGCAATAATGCGTTATTCGCTTGTACTTGTTGCTCTGTGGCTTGATTAAGCTGTAATTGCAGCTCATCTTCACCGAGAGCTGGCTTATCATTTTGATGCTGAGCCAAAGCCTGCTGTCGTTGTTTTAAAAGCGCCTCTGCGTCTTTTAAGCTACTCTCGGCGGTGTGATAATCTGCCAGAGTTTGTTTTATTTCAGCGTGGTTTATCGTTAATAGCTGACTAACTGCTTGCTCATCCAAGCTTGGGTGCTGCGCTTTAAAATCGTTAAACCACAGGCTAAATCGCTCATTAAGCGCTGCTTGCTCAGCGGTGAGCTCTTTTTCACGTTCTTCAATATTGGCGATTTGAATGGCTTGTTCGTCACGCGCCTTCACTGCATTACTATGGTTTGTCTGGGCAAGTTGCAGTGCCTGCTGCGCTGAATCTATCGACTTTTCAAGCTCTGCAATAAACTCATCTACCGATATTGCTGCGTCACTAAATAAGCCCTCGCGCTTTGATTGTATCTGCGTGAGTTCGTTTTGAGTTTGGCTTAGTTGCTCGTTGCACTGAGTTAAAGAGGTATGTGCTTCGTTAAGCTGCGGCGTTACATGTGCAAGGTGCTGCTCAATGGCTTTTAAGCTAGTTTTAAGCTCATCTGCCGTTTGCAGCGAAGCTTGATAAGCTTCAACGTGTTCTGCAATGTTCTCTAAAGAAATGCTTTGTGTATTGAGTGCCTGCCACCAAGGTGCACTAGTGAACTGTTGATTCAGTGTCGTATAAAGCTGCTGATGCTCATCATTGAGCTCGTTTAAACGTGTTTGCTGATTATTCAGCTGTTGCTGTAATTCGTTTAACTGCTGCTCTTTGCTATGTAGCGCTTGCCCTTGCTGATTATACTCAGCTTGCTTAGTCGCAAGCGTGTTTTGCAGCTGCTGTTGCTGCTCGAGGGTTTTGTAGTATTGCTGTTTTTGCAAGCTGAGCTGTTGCTGACGCTCGTTTAACTGATCTTCGGTTAAATCATTTAGCTCAGTACGATTCGCCGCCATGGTTTCTTTGAGGCTCTGTTGTTGAGCGCTCAGTTCTGATACTTGCCCGTTTAACGAGCTTATCTGCTGGCTGCATGCCGCCAGCTCATTACTTTTAGTTTGCTGTAATGCTTGCTGAGCTTTTAAATGCTGTTTGGCGTTAGTTAGCTGGTTGGTAAAGTCGTTAATAAGCTGGCTAAATTGCTCACTAACCATTTCTTCATGCATAAAGGGGTGCTCTTTTGAGCCGCATACAGCACAAGGCTCTCCTGCTTTTAAGGTGGCACGTAACTGGCTGACCCCTTCACTGGCTCTTAACTGCACTTGCTGTAAGTTTTGCTCACAAAACGAAACCTGCTGCTGTGCTTGCTCTGCCCCTTGCTGCGCATCTTTTAATGCCGTTTGTAGTTGCTGCTCAGTTTGGCTTAATGTGTTTAGCTGGGTTTGCCAGTTTTTTAACTGCTGCTGATTAGTTTGCCACACTTGGCGCTTTTCAATCAGGTGTTTAATCGCCTCAAGCCCCGCATCAATATCCGCCATTGATTGGGTGTTTAAACTCGATTTAAAGGCGGTATCTTGCTCATTTAGGCGCTTAATTTCTTGCTCAAGGGCTTGGTATTGAGTTTTACACTGCTGCGCGGCTGTTTGCTGCTCATCAATCTTAGGTTGAAGAGCTTTTATGTTTTGCTGTGATTGGCTAATTGTGTGCTGTTGCTGGCTAAAGCGGGTTAACTCACTTTTAAAGAATGACCAGTCTTTTGCTAATGGTTGCCATTGTGCATGTGTTTCTAAATAGCTATTTATTTGTGCTTGTTGATCGAGCTGTTTTTGCTGCTCTGCTTTATGGCTATTTAGTGTATTAGTCAGCTCTTGATGATGGTGCTTTGCTTTCTCTGCTTGTAATTTTTGCGCTGCTGCTTGCTGGTTTAATACGGCAAGTTGCTTATCTAACTCACGGGCCTGGCTAATAATAGGCTGCGCGGCTTTTTGTGCTTGCTTTGCTTGATTTAGTTGCGCGGTTTGCTTCTCAAGTGTTTGCTCAGCGTCTTTGATCAGTGTTTCATGGTCAACATTTAAAAGCTGCTCACGGTTTTTAATAAGTTGCCCATGTTGAGCAGCAATCGAAGTGACGCGTTCGCGGTTATCTTTTATTTCTAGGCATTGCTGGGCTTGTTTCGCTTCGGTGGCTTTTTCAGCAAGCGCGTGCATTTGTTGCTGTAATTCTTGCTTTGCTTGCTCAGCTTGGTTTAGCTGTTGCTGCTGCTGAGATGCTTGCTTATACCACCCTTGGTACTGTTCAAATTGTTTTATTTGTTTTTGCAGCTCAGCAAGTTTAGCCTCAAGCGCTTTTTGTTCTGCTTGTTTAGTTTCGACCTGTTCAGGGCTTAAAACCTGATAGTTACTTAAACTTAACTTTAACTGTTCTAATGCTTGCAGCTGCTCACGATGGCGTTCAAAAATTCGCTGACCAATACGGCTGAATTTATCGGTACCTGTTAAGCATTCAAGTAGTTGCGCACGCTCATCCCCTGTTGCTTTTAAAAATGCCGCGAATTCATGTTGCGCAAGAAGTACTGCTCTTGAGAATTGCTCAAAGCTCAAACCAATAATACGCTCGATTTCTTTACCTGCAGCACTCCTATCAGCGATTAGGGTTTCATCAGGTAAAGAGTGCAGGCTATGTTGTGCAGGTTGTAACTTGCCATCGGCTTTATTACGCGCTCGGCTAAAGCTTAACCTTGCTCGGTACTGTTGTTTATCTTGGCCAATAAAGTCGACTTCGGCATAGCCCTGCCCTGCCCCGCGGCGTAATAAGTTTCGCGAGTCATTGAGTTTTATATTGTCGCCGTTAAAGTCAATTTTATTGCCTGTATCGCCGCGTAACCTTGCGGTTTTATTATAAAGCGCTAAGCAAATGGCATCGAGTAATGTGCTTTTACCGGCGCCAGTATCACCGGTGATGGCAAACAACCCTGCTTCTTTTAATGGTGAAGCGCTAAAGTCGACTTCGGCGTCTAAGATAGAGGCTAGTTGATGAACACGAATCGCTAAAATTTTCATAGTAGGTCCTCTGCATTCAACTCATCGATCACTTGGCTTAGTAAGCTTTCTAATTCTTTTGGCACCGCCTGCCCTGCCATATCTTTATTGTTTGCAAATGCTTGCTCTAAAAGTGAATGTGGGTTTAGCGCTTCAATCTGCGATACATCTTCAAATAGGGTTTGTTCATCGTCTTGCTGGTTGCTTTGCTGACGTACTCTTTCAATGCCACAAAACTTAACCTGCTTACCTTCAAGGGCTTGTTCTATTTGTTCTCTGAAAGTGGTGTCAGTGTCGTGGGCGCTCAATTTAACCCGCAGATAGGGCGCTAAATCTTCATCCGTTAAATCGAGTTGCTTTATAAGCTCACAGAGTTCGTTCAGAGGCACACAGTCTTTTTCTGGTAGCAACATGACTTTACAAAAGCTAGGAATGTAAAGGGGGTTTACAGATGTACCTGAGTCACTAATCTCTACTATCACAACTTGATGCTGATAGCGTCTTTCAGAAAATGACATCGGCATTGGCGTGCCACTGTAGCGAATGGTCTCTTTCTTCGCGACGGTCTGAGCTTTATGAAGATGCCCTAGCGCGACATAATCAGGCTGATCAGTAAATATGCTTGCCGATATCGCATCTTCACCGCCAATGACTAAATTGCGTTCAGAATCAGATGAGATGTCTCCACCTTTTGCATGCAGGTGGCCCATGGCAATTAATGGCGCGCTTGGTAATTCGCTTGCTGCTTGCAATGCATCTTTGTAGGCAAGGGCAACTGCTTGGTTGTAACTTAACGGTTGCTCTTGTTGGCGGTTATAACTGCTTAAATCACTGCTACGTAAAAATGGCATAGCAACAACATTCGCATCGCCATTTTTTGTGCTGATTGGCAGGACCACTTCATGAGGAGCGTTGCTATCAAAGCGGCCAACAACATGGGTATCAAACTGAGCCAATAAAGGTTTTGCTGCCATAATACGATTTGCTGAATCGTGGTTGCCAGCAATAATCACTATGTGTAAGTCGGGGCAATGTTGCTTAGTGGTTTTAATAAATTGGTAGAGTTGGTTTTCTGCGCTGGCAGGTGGCGTTGCCGTATGATAAATGTCACCCGCAACCAGTAGTAAGTCGATCTGTTCTGACACAAGCGTATCGGTTAACCAAGCTAGAAATGCTTGATGCTCATCGAATCGGGAATGCTCGTAGAATTGTTGGCCTAAATGCCAATCAGATGTATGAAGGACTTTCATTAAACGCTCTTATTATTTATTAAGAGCGTCAATATACCTAAGCTGAGCCAAGATGCCCAGCCTGGTTTGTTAACTTAAGCTATACCAAGCAAAAACCACCATAGGCAATGCTAACAATGCCATTATCATAGGTACTTTAAGCGCTTTGGTTTGCTTAGCTTGTAAAATCTTAAGGGCATTTGTTTCATTACATGCCGCTACTTTGTCTATATAAAAATACCCTGAATCTAGGTACTGTTTACAATTTTGTTCGTCCGCTGGAATTGCAATTAGTTCTTGTTGTTTTTTTAGGATATAGAAATCCATACGCTCACCGAATTCTATGCTGATTACCAAACATTTTGGGGTTTAAAATGCATGCTTCGCAGACCCCAAAATCAAAAAAGTGGGCGATTTTAAATACAAATGGCAGTAAATTTCAATAGCAAATGTCGCAAAATTTAATTTATTGCAAAAATAATGGTAATTAAGGATAAAATTACCAGTGCAGTTGGGAAAATTAGCCACTTTTTAGACCCATTTACACTAGGGTTCGTGCGAGATAATGCATCTGACTCATCACAAGCTGCAATCACTTCGACAAATTCAAATCCGCGTTCTTTGTACTCGTTTAGAATTGATTCTTGAGCAGGAATGGCTGCTAAACGAGAGTCTTTTTTTACAATATAAAACTTCATCTAATCACCCTTTCATCATTAACTAGAATTTAAGCAGAGTATCTACTTATCAACTGTAATACTTTGGGATGAATTAGTGCTGAACTAAAATTAACCAGTGTTTTGTAAAGGGGGTTTACATGGTGTTAATCAAGGCAATTTTTTTGTGAAAAATAGGTCTTCATTAAAACATCGAATACTACCCGAAAAATCCCGCACTTTATCGTTATTTTATTGCAACTTTGTTAGCAGTTTGCGATGGTACGCTGGCAAATTAATTACAGGATTAACAATGAAAAAAGCAGTTCTCAAATTGAGTGCTTTGGTATTGCCTTTAGCAGTATCTTCAGCTGTGATGGCGTCATCTGTTGAGCAAACTAAAGGCTCATTCGTTGACAAGTTCCGTCAGCTAGATGAAGCACTCCCAACCCCAAATGTTTACCGCAGTGCCGCAGGGGCACCCGCTGAAAATTATTGGCAACAGCAAGTAAACTACGACATCGATGTAAAGCTTGATGAAAAGAAACGCCGCTTAACAGCAAGCCAAACTATCGAATACAAAAATAACTCGCCGCACACCTTAAAATATCTTTGGTTACAACTAGACCAAAATATCTTTAAATCTGACTCAATTGCTGAAATGACATCTACTTTCAATGGTAAAACATTGCAAGGTGACCCTCAGCCAAAATCAACTAAATTGAGTCTAGGTCAGTTACGTCGTCAGCAATTCATGGCCGACAACGAGCTGGGTTATCAAATCGCCAATGTTAAAGACGAAGACGGAAAAGAGCTTAAAGTTACTGTAGTAGATACCTTAATGCGTATCGACTTAAACGAGCCGCTTAAACCGGGTAAAGACGTTGAGTTCAGCATGGACTTCGCCTTTAACATTGTTGAAGAAGACGCCGTTGGTGCACGTTCAGGTTATGAGCACTTTGAAGAAGATGGTAACGATATCTTCTTATTAGCGCAGTGGTTCCCTCGTCTTGCTGCATACACTGACTATGAAGCCTGGACTAACAAAGCTTTCTTAGGCAGCGGTGAGTTTACGCTTGAGTTTGGTGATTATGATGTAGAAATTACAGTACCTGCTGATCACATCGTATCGGCAACAGGTAAGCTTGATAACCCAAGCAGCGTTCTGACTAGTACACAGCGTAAGCGTCTTGAGCAAGCTGAAGATGCTAAGCGCCCTGTTTTCATCGTGACTGAAGAAGAAGCGTTAGAAAACGAGAAAGAAGGCACAGACAAAACAAAAACATGGCACTTCAAAGCTGAAAATGTACGTGACTTTGCATGGGCTTCTTCACGTAAATTTATGTGGGATGCAAAAGGCTATCATCAAGGTGGTAAAGATCAGCCGTTAGTAATGGCGATGTCTTTCTACCCGAAAGAAGGTGGCGACCTGTGGAAAAAGTACTCTACTGAAGCTGTTGTTCATACAATGGAAGTGTATTCTCGCTTCTCGTTTGACTACCCTTACCCTGTGGCTCAGTCTGTAAATGGTCCTGTAGGTGGTATGGAATATCCAATGATCACCTTCAATGGCCCGCGTACTGACCTACAAGACGACGGTACACGTACTTACTCACAAGCAGAAAAGCGTTTCTTAATCGGCGTTGTTATCCACGAAGTAGGTCACATTTACTTCCCTATGGTGGTTAACTCTGATGAACGTCAATGGACGTGGATGGATGAAGGCCTTAACAGCTTCTTAGATGGTGTTGCTGGTCGTGAATGGGACCACACAATTCCTTGGGGTGTTGAGCCTCGCGATGTTGTTGCATACATGAAGTCTGAAAACCAAGTGCCGGTTATGACACAGTCAGACAGCGTATTACGTTTAGGCCCTAATGCTTATACTAAGCCTGCTGCTGCACTTAACATTTTACGTGAAGTGATCCTTGGCCGTGAGTTATTCGACTTTGCATTTAAAGAATATGCACAGCGTTGGAAGTACAAGCGCCCTACTCCTGCTGATTTCTTCCGCACTATGGAAGAAGCATCAGGTGTTGACCTTGATTGGTTCTGGCGTGGTTGGTTCTACACTACAGATCACGTTGATATCTCTCTAGACAAGGTTTACCAACTTCGTTTAGATACCAAAAACCCTGATATCGACTTTAATCGTTTACGTGATATCGAAGCTGACAAGCCAATGCCGTTATTCGTAAAACGGAATAAAGAAGAAGGCAAAAAATTGTGGGTTGAAGAAAACCCCGACGTAACTGACTTCTACGACGAAAACGACCGTTTCACAGTAACTAACAAAGAGCGCAACGCGTATAACAAATTCCTTAAGGGTTTAGAGCCTTGGGAACGTAAAACGTTTGAGCGTGCAATCAAAGAAGATAAAAACTACTACGTACTTGAGTTCTCAAACTTAGGTGGCTTAGTCATGCCTATCTTACTTGAGCTTACTTATGAAGATGGTACGAAAGAAGAACAGTACATTCCGGCTGAAATCTGGCGTCGTAACCACAAGCATGTACAAAAGCTAATTGTTACAGAAAAAGGTAAAAACCTAGTGTCTGTTACAGTCGATCCACGCTGGGAAACAGCGGATGTTGATGTAGAAAACAACAACTACCCGCGTCGCATTATTCCATCACGCATTGAAGTGTACAAACGTGAGAAGAGTAAAGCGAAAGTTAGCCGCGATATCATGCAAGATATTAAAACTGAGCTGAAAAAAGACGACGATAAAGATGCCCAGGAGCAACAATAATGCGCTTTGCAGCCATTATTTTTGCTTTATTACTGAGTGCGCCAAGCATGGCGCACCAGTTAAAAGCGTCTGTGACTACCGTGTTATTTAACAAACGGACTAACAACATAGAGCTGATGCATCGTTTTTATTTACATGATACAGAACACGCCGTTGAACATTTGTTTGACGGTAATGCTGATATCTTAAGTAATAAAGAAGATCAAAAGCGTTTTGCTGATTATGTTGAGTCACATATTGCTCTACAAACTTTAGGTGGCAAACCACTTGAACTTAAAGATGTGGGTGCGCAAGTTGATGGTAAATTCTTTTGGGTTTATCAAGAAGTCACGATACCTGAGGGAATTCATGGCATTCGTATGAGCAACGGAGCACTTCGTGACCTATGGCCAGCACAAGTGAATATGGTAAATATTGAAGGCAAAGGAAAGGTAAAAACACTGACCTTTAGCCAAGATGATACCTGGCTTGAGGCAAGGTTTGAGTCGGTCAATCCAGAGTAATTCCAATCCTAAAGGATTAAAAAAGTTCCTTTTTTAATCCTTTGATCCTTTAATTAACCCATTTCGTAAACTATCTTATTAATGGGCTTCAAAATTTTCCCAATTCTCATATACAGGGATTTATATGACTATCCATGACAACAATATCCGTGGTGTAATCTTTGACTTAGATGGTACTTTGGTTTCATCAGAGTTAGATTTTTCACTGATCAAAGCGCAGGTAGGCTGTCCTGTTGAGAATGACTTACTTGCTTACATTGCATCATTACCTTCGCCTTACATGCGTGAAGAAGCGATGAACATAGTTCATCAGCATGAACTCATAGATGCACAACACGCTCATTTATTGCCAGGTGTTGCTGAGGCAATTACTAGGCTGAAAGAAAATAACATCCCGATGGCGATTGTTACTCGTAATTACGACCGTGCAGCTGCTATTAAATTAAAGAATAACCCCTTACCAATAGAAACTGTGCTGACTCGCTCTGATGCGCCAGCTAAGCCTGATCCAAGTGCTTTAAATGCTATTGCGACATTATGGGAGCTTGATCAATCAGAGTTACTTTATGTTGGCGATTACTTATTTGATATTCAGGCTGCGCATAATGCCAATATGCGTGCTTGCTTGTACGCGCCAGATGAAATTCCTGAGTATGCTAATCAAGCCGATTATGTAATGCATCATTTTTCAGAACTACCTACTTTGGTTGACTCATTCCAAGAAAATAAGGTGTTATGTTAAATAGCCTTGTTTTTAATTTTTCCTGAGTAATTTTGTTAGTTTTTTATTTTTCAAAATGTCCTAGTACTAGCCCAAGTCGTCATGAGTTGCTAAAATATCGGCAATTATCAAATGTATTCATAGAGGCATAAGATGGGCAGAGCATTTGAAGTCCGCAAAAACGCCATGGCTAAAACAGCCAATGCAAAAACTAAAGTAAATTCTAAGTACGGTAAAGAAATCTACGTTGTTGCTAAAAATGGCGAACCAGATCCAGAAGTTAACCAAGCGCTAAAACGTATTATTGAGCGTGCAAAAAAAGACCAAGTTCCAGCACACGTAATCGATAATGCAATCAAAAAAGCAGCCGGTGGAGCAGGGGAAGACTATTCTCCAGCACGTTACGAAGGCTATGGCCCTGGTAACTGTATGGTAATTGTAGACTGTTTAACTGATAACCCTAACCGTACTATCAAAGATGTACGTTTACCGTTCACTAAAACAGATTCAAAAATTGGCACACCGGGTTGCGTTGCGCATATGTTCGATCACTTAGCTGTTTTAGGCTTTGAAGGTGATGACGACGAAGTTGTACTTGAAGCGCTAATGATGGCTGATGTAGACGTAACGGATGTAGAAGTAGAAGATGGCAAAGTGTCAGTTTTCGCTCCACATACAGAGTACTACAAAGCAAAAACTGCTCTTGAAGAAGCATTTGAAGGTATTAACTTTGAAGTAGACGAAATCACGTTTGTTCCACAAGTTCATACTGACATCACTGATCCAGATGATATCGCAAACTTTGAAAAGTTTATTTCGATGCTTGATGACTGTGATGACGTGCAAAACGTTTATCACAATGCGGTTGTAAAAAACTAATTTTTAAAAAATTAGTACGTAAAAAGGGGCATTTGGTAACAAATGCCCCTTTTTTAATAGATTTTTATTATGCCATGAATGGTGGCTATTCACTGTCGTTATGAGTTTAATAAAAAAAGCAGCCCTAGGGCTGCTATGAACGACACATGAAACTCGAAGGGGAGTTGTGTAGTGGCTAATTTAACGACTTATACTTTATACGGAACGCATGCAATAATGGTTCAGTATAGCCACTAGGTTGTTTAACTCCCTCTAATACAAGGGCTAAAGCTGCTTGATAAGCAACGCTTTGTGCTAAAGTTTCGGCTGAATCAGCCATATTATTGTAGGCCGGATCACCTTCATTTTGACCATCAACAACTTTCGCCATGCGTGCCATGGTTTTTCTAATTTGCTCTTCAGAACAAACGCCATGATATAGCCAGTTGGCCATGTGCTGGCTTGAAATACGCAGTGTGGCACGGTCTTCCATCAAGCCTACATGGTTGATGTCTGGTACTTTTGAGCAACCAATACCTTGGTCAATCCAACGCACAACATAACCTAAAATACCCTGTGCGTTGTTATCAAGTTCGGCTTGAATATCTTCTTTGCTTAAGCTGCTGGCATCTTTCATAAGCGGCGGAGTGAGCAAGCTTGTAAGGCTTGCTTCTTTGCGGTCCATAAGCGCTTTTTGACAAGCAAATACATCAATATCGTGATAATGCATAGCATGCAGTGTTGCAGCAGTAGGAGAGGGCACCCACGCGGTATTTGCACCACTTTTCGGGTGACCACTTTTTTGTTCCATCATTAACGCCATTTTATCTGGCATTGGCCACATGCCTTTACCAATCTGTGCTTTACCACTAAGGCCTGTTGCAAGACCAATATCTACGTTGCGGTCTTCGTATGCGCTGATCCAAGGCTCAAGTTTAATAGCGCCTTTTGGCAGTACTACACCTGCTTGCATTGAAGTATGAATTTCGTCACCAGTGCGGTCTAAGAAGCCGGTATTGATGAATACAACACGCTTTTTAGCTTCGAAAATACAGGCTTTTAAGTTAGCTGATGTACGGCGTTCTTCATCCATAATACCCATTTTAATGGTGTTTGCTGGTAAGCCTAACAGCTGCTCCACACGCGTAAATAGAGTATTTGTAAATGCCACTTCTTCTGGGCCATGCATTTTTGGTTTAACAATATTAATGCTATTAGCTGTTGAATTTTTAAGGCTGCTTGTACCTTTTAAGTCATGAAGTGCTGCAGTGCTGGTGATAATGGCATCCATAATGCCCTCAAACACGTCATTGCCTTCACTATCTTGGATAGCTGGGTTAGTCATTAAGTGGCCAACATTACGCACAAACATCATGCTACGGCCTTTTAGCGTGATTGTTTCACCACTTAAAGCTTGGTATTGGCGGTCTTGTGCTAAACGGCGCTCAATGGTTTTACCGCCTTTGTTAAATGCTTCTACAAGATTTCCTTGCATTAAACCAAGCCAGTTTTGATAAACGTTTACTTTGTCTTCGGCATCAACGGCAGCAACAGAATCTTCACAGTCCATAATTGTAGTGAGGGCTGCTTCAAGTAGTACATCTTTAAGACCTGCTTTATCTGCTTGGCCGATTGGGTGATGATGGTCAATTTGCAGTTCTACATGTAAGCCATTATTTTTCAATAAGATAGCGCTTGGGTTTTGCGCTTCACCTTGGTAGCCAATAAGTTGTTCAGGGTTTGCTAAACGAACCTGACTGCTGTCACGTAGTGTGATTAAGAGCTCATTATTTACCACCGAATAGCTGGTGCTTTCGATGTGTGAGCCATTTGCTAAAGGCAATGCTTTATCGAGGAACTGGCGGGCATAAGCCATCACTTTAAAGCCACGTACAGGGTTGTATGTAGAGCCTTTCTCAGCGCCGTCGTCTTCACTCAGCACATCAGTGCCGTATAGCGCATCATACAAAGAGCCCCAGCGAGCATTTGCTGCATTTAAGGCAAAGCGTGCATTGCTTACTGGCACAACAAGCTGCGGCCCTGCAGTGCTTGCGATTTCAGGCTCTACTTGGTCTGTTTCTATGCTGAAGCTAGCTGGCTCAGGAACGAGGTAGCCAATGTCTTCAAGGAATGCTTGATAGTTAGTTGCATCCCATACCGGCTGCTGCTTATGGTAGTCATCAATCTTAGCTTGTAGTTGTTCGCGTTTTTCTAAAAGCGCACGATTGATTGGCGTTAGTTCATTGACGATATCAGCAAAACCTTGCCAAAAGGTGTCTGTGCTAATGCCTGTTCCAGGTAAAAGTTGCTGTTCAACAAACTGTGCAAGTTGTTGATCAACGCTTAAACCGTTAAGTGAGAGAGTGGTCATAATAATGTCCTTTAAACGAGCTTAATTTGATCATTCATGGTTCAACCATATCGTAAAAAAGGCTAATAAGCAGGCTATTTACCATTCACTAAAGATATAGTGGCAATAACAACTATAAATTTACTAAATCCAAAAAATCCGCCTAATGTTGAATTAAGCGCTACGAAGCAAACGCCAAGTAGCCACTCTCACTAACAAAAAATAGATAACCCGTTCGAAGGATTTTTATTATGACAACATATCAACGCGAAACCGATAACCTAGCTACTTTATGTCAAACACAAGGCAAAACGTGGCAGTCAATCAACCCTGAATACGCAAGCCGTATGCGCTTACAAAACCGTTTTCGTACGGGTCTAGACATTGCTCAATACACTGCAGACATTATGCGTGCAGACATGGCAGCCTATGATGCTGACCACAGCCAATACACACAATCATTAGGTTGTTGGCATGGTTTCACTGCACAGCAAATGATGATGGCAATTAAGCGTCATAACAAAACAACTAAACGCAGCTATGTATACCTTAGTGGCTGGATGGTTGCGGCACTTCGCTCTGAGTTTGGTCCATTACCTGACCAAAGTATGCATGAAAAAACATCTGTTCCAGCGCTAATCGAAGAAATCTACACTTTCTTAAAGCAAGCTGATGCACGTGAACTTGACCACCTTTACAAAGACCTAGACGAAGCGAAAGCAAACGGCGGTGATGTTCAAGCAGTACTAAATAAAATCGATAACTTCGAAAGCCATGTTGTGCCAATTATTGCTGATATCGATGCGGGTTTCGGTAACGAAGAAGCAACTTACCTACTTGCTAAAAAGATGATTGAAGCGGGTGCATGTGCTATCCAAATCGAGAACCAAGTATCTGACGCAAAACAATGTGGTCACCAAGCTGGTAAAGTAACTGTACCGCATGAAGATTTCCTAGCAAAAATTAACGCTGTTCGTTACGCATTCTTAGAGCTTGGTATTGATAACGGTATTATCGTTGCTCGTACTGACTCATTAGGTGCAAGCCTTACTCAAAAAGTGCCTGTATCTAAAACACCTGGCGACCTTGCTAGCCAATACACGTCGTTCCTTGAAACAACACCAGTAAACAGTGTAGATGACTTAAATGAAGGCGACACAGCAATGAAGCTGAATGGTCAGCTTTGCAAACCAACACGTTTAGATAATGGTTTATACCAGTTCCGTGAAGGCACAGAGAAAGACCGCGTAGTTCTAGACTGTGTAACTAGCTTACAATCAGGCGCAGACTTACTGTGGATTGAAACAGAAAAGCCAAACGTTAAACAAATCGCTGAGCTTGTAAACCGCGTTAAAGAGCAAGTACCAAATGCTAAGCTGGTATACAACAACTCACCGTCGTTCAACTGGACACTTAAATTCCGTGAGCAAGTATATGCTGAGTGGCAAGAACAAGGTAAAGACTTATCTGCTTACCCAAGCATCGATGACAATAAAGCATTAATGGCGCCAGAAATGGATGACACAGAGCTTGCAGCGGCAGCAGACGTACTTGTACAAAACTTCCAAAAAGATGGTGCACGTGAAGCGGGTATCTTCCATCACCTAATCACGCTACCAACTTACCATACAGCGGCGCTAAGCACTGATATTCTATCAGAAGGCTATTTCGGCGACCTAGGTATGCTAGCGTATGTTCGCGACGTACAACGTCAAGAAATCCGCCGTGAGCAAGCATCAGTGAAACACCAAGACCTAGCAGGTTCAAACATTGGTGATACTCATAAAGAGTACTTCTCTGGTGAAAATGCACTTAAAGCCGGTGGTGAAGCAAATACCATGAACCAGTTCTAACCAAGTTGTAATTTCCTTTATAGCTATTCAATAATGTTGTTAGGGGCCTTCGGGCCCTTTTTCATTTGTTGCCATCAGCCATCAGCCATCAGCCATCAGCCATCAGCCATCAGCCATCAGCCATCAGCCGTCAGACTCGCAACTCGCAACTCGCAGTTCGCATCTCGCATCTCGGATCACTCTTTAACCAAGTCTTGGATCAGCCATTTACTAGCTTTATAAAAATACAGATCACGCATTTACCAGCCTAAGGATTTTAGATCAGGATTTAACTACCTTCGTGTTATAAGCCTTAATTTAGGGCTTATTGGCAGAGCACAGCCTCTAGAATGGCTAAAATTAGGTCATATAAACGGCAATTTAATGCTGTTTTGTAAAATCTTGTGATTTACAAACCGATTTTTTATTAACTCACCCAAGCTATAAACCGATTTTTTACCAACTCAACATCCTCACAAACCAAAATTTTACTAACTGAAGCTAGGTTTTTAGCGGCACAAACCGATTTTTTACTAACTCAAGTTACTGATTTTGGCTATAAACCGATTTTTTACTAACTGCTTTTGGATTAATGTCCGATATTTGAAAAATGTATGTAAGGAGTTACTCACATTTTGACTGTAAAGGGGGTTTACAGGGGAAGAAGTTAGCAAGAGTAAAGTTAGCAAGAGTAAAGTTAGCGAGGGGAAAGTTAGAAAGGGGAAAGTTAGAAAGTAGCAGCGGGTCTACGCCGCATTATAGTTTTACTAAATGACGCGGCATAAAGCCGCTGCTACAGGTAAGTGTGAAACTATTTTATGTTTTGTGTATGGCGCGGCATAAAGCCGCACCTAAACTATTGCTCGCAACTCGCAACTCGCAACTCGCAACTCGCAACTCGCAACTCGCAACTCGCAACTCGCAACTCGCAACTCGCAACTCGCAACTCGC
>NZ_LKDX01000013.1:0-99978 GCF_001401795.1 Pseudoalteromonas sp. P1-26
AGCCTAGATGGTGGTTACCTTCGTGCGGGTGGCCTGCGTTATGACGATGGCGAATTAAAAGAAAGCTTTGCAGGTGTTTACGGCACTGAGTTTGCTGGCGGCCGTTTACTACTAGGTGCGAACTTACAAGGTCGTTATAACCCAAAACAAAAATCAAGCCTACGCTATGGCGATAGCCCAGAGAATAACGCTAATTACAAAACCGAAGAATTCGATAACCGCGAAGATCAATCAGATATTCGCGACGGTGACGACACCTCGCTAAATGCCAGCTACGAAATTGCTTTTGATGATGGCAGTAAGTTTGATATCAGCGCGATTTGGGTTGATACCGACCGTACTGAAGATGAGCGTTCATTTGAATATGACGACCCAACAGCAATTAATAACTCAATTGTTGAAGGCGGTAACCTTGAGACCGACAACGCCAATGTGTCTTTCATCGACCAAACCAACTACAACATCAACTCGGGTTATGAGTTACCCCTTTTTGGTGGCACCAGTAAATTCAAACTTGGTTTTGCAAGCTTTGAAGAGTCTGTTTACGAACAAGAAGTAGAAATCGATACCTCTGAACTACCTATGGTATTTGAGGAAGAAGAAGAAACCGTAGACCTTGATGACAAAGAATGGTCATTACAATGGCAACATAGCTTGTTTGCAGGCGAGAACAAAACGATTCAATTCGGTGCCTTTGTACAAGGTAAAGAGCGCGATACTGCGGTTTATCAAGCCGAAGGTGAAAGCGAACAAAGCTTTACTAGCTGGGATCAGTTCAGCAAAACACCACTGTCACTTGCAGGCTTTAACAACGAGTTTGAAGCAGCCTCTGGTGGCGTCAATAAGCTCGAAGAAGACCGCCTAGATGTATTTGCATTAGTTAAGCACGAAGACCAAGACTTCTCGTGGGAGTTAGGTGTGCGCTACGAAACAACCGACTCAACCATTACTGACAAAGCAGAAGGTGTCAGCGCTAAAAACGATTATGACTTCTTCTTACCATCGGCACATTTACGCTATAACGTCTCTGAAAACGGCCGTGTTAGTGCATCGGTTGCACGTAGCTTACGTCGTCCTGACTTTGATTACATCACCCCTGCTCTACTTGAAAAAGAGCTAGGCGATAACGACTTTTTAGGTAACCCAGACCTACAACCAGAATCATCGTGGGGTATGGACTTAGGTTATGAGTATCGTTTAGGTAAAAGCGGCGTCGTGGGTATCAATGTGTTCTACCGTGATGTCACTGACCTTATCGAAATAGCTAATACAGGCCAACAAGGTTCAGAAGGTGATGGTACTTACATTTTGCAACCGCGTAACACCGGTGATGGCAACGTAAAAGGTATCGAGCTTGATTTATCAACGCCGCTAAGCGCCATTAGTATGCCAAACACTGGGGTATTCTTTAACTACTCATGGCTTGATTCAGAAGTAGATGACACTTTCGGTAGCCGTAAATTCAACGACCAATCTGACTACGTGTTTAACGTTGGTTTTATTCAAGACCTACCTGATTTAGGCGCTTCGTTCGGTGCAACTTACCGTAAACAAGGTGATGCTTACGGCCGTATCGTGGGTGAAGAAGTGACCACACACTACGGCGCAGACCTTGAACTATTCGTAGAAAAACGCTGGCAAGACGTCACGCTTCGTTTAGTGGGCTCAAACCTATTAGATGCAAGCAAAGACGAAACCTTTAACAAGTTCGACACGGTTGATGACCAAATCAACCGCGACTTTGACGAGTATGAACTGGAGTCTGAAGAAGCAGGCCCTGTTATTCAGTTAATGCTGCGCTACGCGTTTTAATACACATAAGAGTTATTAAGGCAGCGCATTGCTGCCTTGTAGTATATTTGGGGATCCCATGAATTTTAAAAAACCACTTAATCTTGTTGCCAGTGCAGTGATACTAAGCACCCTAGCAGCGTGTAGCCAAACAACGGTAACCGAGGCACCAAGTAAAAACCAATTAACAGCATTTGGCACAACAGAAAATATGCAAGGCTCACAAGCGGCGGCCCTTGCTGATGACGCTTGGCTATTAAGCTCACAAAGCCAAGGCCTACAACTTATTGATGCCACAGGTAAACAACATGCATTACAAAAAGGTAACTTCGAAGCGCTGTCTGTTAAGGCAATCAGCAAAAACAGCTACCTTGTTGCTAGTATCGACAACGAAGCTGACCAAGCGGTGATTTTTAGCTTACAAAAAGCAGCTAAATGGCAGTTAACTGAAATTAGCCGTATTAGCCCACCAAAAGCAAAGCCTGAAGCGGTGTGCTTATTTGCTAACCCGACAACTCAGGCAGTTTCGGCATTTGTGGCAGACGCTCGTGGTCTTATCCGCGAAACACTGGTGTTTGACATGGAAAATAAGCGCGCGTTAAACCTTGAATTACGTGAGTTTGCCGGTGTAAGTGAAACATCAGGCTGTGCGGTTGATGATAACAGTAAAACTCTTTATTTAAGTGAAGGCGAGCTAGGCATTTGGCAAATTAACGCAGATGCTGAATCGCGCGCCGATAAAAAGCCCGTGGCTTTGATGTCGCCATTTGGCAGCTTAGCGCCTGAAGTTGGCGGTTTAACCACAACAGATGATGGTAGCTTATGGTTCACCACCTCTGAAGATAACCAATTACATCGCTACGAAAAGAGTACTAAACGTTTTAGCAGCTGGCAATTTGCTGGTGAACTGGCGATTGAATCTGCCGCAGTGCGCTTTAACAATAAGCAAGCTGATATCGTGTTATACGATGACGAATCAGGTCATTATGTAAAAGGTCAAATAGATGGGCAGGCTAAACAACATAATAGCGCTAAAACAGCGGTTGTTACTTATATCAATGCACAAGCGCAAACCGATGCGGTACGTGCTTTTGGTGATGCCGCCGATGACCCTGCTATTTGGGTAAATTCTAAAAATGCAGCAAAAAGCCTGATCTTAGGTACCGATAAACGCCGTGGTTTAATGGTGTATGACCTTGCAGGCAAAGAGCTGCAAGCGCTAGAAACAGGCCGTTTAAATAATGTTGATGTGCGCCAACATGCAAGTATCAACAACGCAAGCAATACGTGGATCACCGCAAGTAATCGTACTCATAACAGTATCAGTGTTTACAGCGTCGATAATCACAATCAGGTGCAACATCTTGCTGAGCTGCCAACGACTTTAAACGAAATTTACGGTATGTGTATGTACTCATCAAACACTGGCAACTATGTGTTTATGAATGACAAATCAGGCCTATTTCAGCAATACAAACTAACTGGTAATAATGAGAGCGTATCAGCACAACTAGTACGCGAATTTAGTGTTCCTAGCCAACCAGAAGGTTGCAGTGCAGATGATAAAACCGCACAGCTATTTTTAGGTGAAGAAGACGAAGGTATTTGGTTTATTGGCGCTGAGCCAACAGCAGGAAATAAACCTGTAATGCTGCAAACTGTGAACGATATGTTGGTTGATGATGTAGAAGGCATGGAAATCTACCACGCTAAAGATGCCCGCTATTTAGTGGTTTCTAGCCAAGGTGATTACAGCTATGTGCTTTATAAAATTATTGATGGCAATACCCCTAGCCTAGAGTTTGCGGGTAAATTTGCAATCAGCAATAACCTAGAGTTAGCAATAGATGGCGTATCAGAAACTGATGGCCTAACGGTAACACCGGCTGCATTACCGGGCTACCCTGAAGGGGTGCTAATTGTGCAAGATGGTTACAACCGTATGCCACAGGCACCGCAAAACTTTAAGATTATTGACTGGCGCGAAGTAAAAAAAGCTATTCAATAAATTACTCCGTAAAGGTGCTCGGTTTATCTGGGCACCTTTTTTATCTGAACATGTTTAATCAGTAAAATAAATAACTAAAACACCCAACTATTGCACCGTAAATTAGCATAGGCAAAAAGGTTTTCTTAAGCACTGGCCCTTCTTGATTATTCACTCCAACAATACTGGCTACAGCAATAATATTGCTAATGCAGATCATATTCCCCATCGCCGCCCCCGTTGATTGCAACGCAAGCACTAAGGTTTCTGACAAGCCCACTTGCTGTGCAATACCATATTGAATACCGCCAAAGGTAAGATTAGACACCGTTGCAGAGCCTGAAAAGAAAGTGCCGAGAGCTCCCAAGTAGGAGGCAAATAACACCCAGTGCTCCCCGCTTAAATCAGCAAAGGTACTCGCCATATAAAATATGGGCGCATTATGGCCGCCTTGCATTAAAACATTCACCATCACCAGCGCCCCGATCAAAGCAATACATGGCATAGCAATACGGCCTAAGGTGTCGGAGCACATTTGCTTTACTTGTGGCTTGCTCATTTTAAGTAACGGCACACAGATCAACACCACTAATACAAACGGGATCAACGCTGGTACAAACAAGGTTTTATACGACCACCCCACTGAAGTGCCGAATATCTCATGTAAAGATAAGATCAGTGCTTTGCTTAATTCAAATTGTGCAAAGCCCAAATGAATACTCAGCCAGAGCGTTTCGTCGTTAAGCAATGCTTTAATGCCCAACTGATGAATACGGGTTATCACCAGCACAACAATCAAAAGTAATAACGGTAATAAAGCTAAAAATAGCGCTTTGGGTGTAAGCTCAGCTTTGCCTTTCGAGCTTTGTGCATTTACAGCTGACTTATCTAACCCCACTCCCCTACTTGCTAAATAGATAGTGACTAATAGACCCACTGCACCACCTATCAACGATGGAAATTCATAGTTCCACTGGGCAAACAACCAATAAGGTAAGACACATGAAAACACACTCAAATAAATGAATACGCTATTTTGACGCACCTTTTTTAGTGGCAGCACAAGGCACAGCGCAATCATAGGAATAACCAAAGCAGCAACAACATGACAAAGCGCCGTCCACCTTGAGATAGCCAACACTTGCCCATCATCTAAGTTTAGCGCCGAAAAGCCAAACCATGTTGGTGTGCCAACTGCACCAAAAGATACGGGGATCGAGTTTAAAATAAGAGTGAAAATAATCACTTTAAAAGGCGAGAAACCAAGCCCGACCAAAATAGGCGCCGCGATGGCCGCAGGCGTGCCAAAGCCCGATGCACCTTCGAGCATAAATGCAAATGCCCAACCAATGATCATCAACTGTGCAACTTGATTACTGCTAATTGATTCAAGCCAATGTTTTATCGTAGTTTCGGCCCCAGATATTGCCAACATGCGGTTAAGTAAAATAGCCCCTGCAATAATCGAAATGGGCGTCATAACAGACAACACACCAGCAAACGAATTAGCAAGCAACAGCCTTAAATCAGCTTGGAAGTAAAACAGTTGCAGTAAAGCAGCGAGTAGCGCTGTTATGGGTAAGGCAATATAAGAAGCGATGGGGCTGCGTTTTACCATCATCCAGATCAGCACCAAAATAGGTAGTGCAGCCACTAGGGTATTCATGGGTCATCCTGTTGTTTTTATTAAGCGCTTTCCTTAATTCAAAGTATAGACAGGATAACCATAATCAGTATTTTTTATTTGTTAAATAAGTGTACTGAGCCACCAAAGTAACAGTACTAACACAGAAATAGCGACTAAAGCTTTGGTTTTGTGCTTTTGAATAACTCGCTCTGCCTGATTACCCGCGTAATAAACAACGGCAGCAAGGGCAAAGTAACGGATTGAACGAGCAATAACCGTTGCCAGTAAAAATAGAAAAATTGAATACTTAGTTGCTCCAGCGGCAAGCATGGCAATTTGAAATGGGATGGGCACAATACCGAGCGTCAATACAAACCAAAAGCCTTGTGCCTGCATTTTTTGCTTAACTTGCTCGAACTGCTCAGGGTTTGAGAAGGTATTAATCACCCAGTCCCCCACTACATCAAATAGATAGTAGCCGAGGGCATAACCAAAAATAGCACCAATAATACAACCAATGGTCGCCATTAATGCGATTAACCAAAGCTTTTCTCGGCGGGCTTGCATTAACGGAACAAGCACAGCTTCAAGAGGAATAGGCACTATAGTTGACTCTAAAAATGATGCCACCGTGATTGATTTGAGCATATGTTTAGAGTCGATAAACTGCCGTGTTTTTTGCTTTAACTTTTTAGCAATTGCCATTATTCATCCCTTGGAGTTTTGTTGCGATATAGGTTACAACAAAAAGCCTTAACCGTCCCTTACGGTTTATGAATATAACGGCTACGGCCTTGATTCTTTGCCAAATAAAGCGCTTGGTCGGCACGTTTCATGGTGTTGCTAAATGTCTCTGTGGCACGCTTAATCGCCGAACCCACACTCACGCTGAGCGTTTTACTAGGCGTCACCATCACATTATTAGCAAGGCTCAGCAGTTGCTCACAGGTAGCACGTAACTCATCAGCGTCGTCGGTGGCTACATAAAGTGCAAACTCCTCACCACCGATTCGTGCAAATAGAATGTCTTCATCTAATGCTTGATGACACTGATAAACAAAATCTATCAATACCTGATCACCAACATCATGGCCATATTCATCATTAATCGCTTTAAAATGATCAATATCAGCTATCACTATGCTATGTGGCTTATCTTGGTTTTGCTGCACATAATGATAAAAATAACGACGGTTATACGCCTTTGTTAATACATCGGTTTTTAGTTCTTCTTCAAGCTGTTCGCGGGTTTTAGCTAAGTCTGTAAGGGCAAGGTAAAGACCAAACCCAGTTACTAGCATCCCTAAAGTGCGGGTAATATCTTCGATATAAATGCCAACCCAGATTGGTTGAAATACCAGCTCGTCTAAAAAATCAAAAGTAAGCCCAGCACTCCAAAGGAAGATACCCACACTTAAAAATAAGTAACTACGCTTAGCAACCACCGAGGTTTGCACAAACGCGAAAATACAAATCAAAATAAGCAAATTGATGGCGTCACTTAGCACGCCATTTAAGTAGATATCATTTTCGAGCCGATTAAAGTAATACAGATAAGTGATCACTATCAGCAACAAAAAGACAATAAAAGAACTAATAAATAACCGCTTTATTATGAGTGGTACTGAGTTTAACTCAGCCTTTACTTCAGGAGGGGATGCTTGCTTATTCATAACTAATCACGACAACGTACTGCAATGAACTAAACATTAGCAAAGCAAATTTAAAAGTGCATGATAAAGCCGCTTAAAAGAGCAAAAACCAGCGTTTTTACTGGAGTAAAAAGTCTAAAAATAAGCCGTTTTAGTCAGTGAAAAAGTCTAAGTTCATGCTATTTGCCACTAACGGTCGCAATTCTGCTGTTATTTTTTTATCATCGCTGACAATTTAAATGACACAGCAAGAATCAATGAGCGACGCACGATTTATTCCTTTTCGAAAACACGACATCATCAACCTTTGCCAAGCCTATTTAGGTGAATCGCAATCAGGTTCGTTTATGGAGTTGGCTACACTTTTGCAAAGCGTGACTCATTACCAATATCACGAGCTGCTGGAGTCATTAAAAAACAACTATGCGCCATTTGACCCAAATAGCGACACCCGCACTCTAATACCGATTACCGACGAGCAACGTGCCAGCTACCAATCTGCCTTTGCAAAAGACTTTGCCACCGTACTCAATGCTGCCAATTTTGAAACCATTACCAATCAAGACTTACAAGATGCGCTCAATGAAGAGTCTTTATTTAAAGTGCGTTTAGCCGTTGAGTTTGATGACTTCGCAGAAGTGGTCTTTTACCGCCGTGGTGAATCGCAAAAAACTGAGACGCTGCGCAGTTTTTGGGGGCTTAAGAAAAAACAGATTCAATTTACTAACTATGATCGCGTTGCCATATTCATCCGCTTTAAAGACGAGCAGTACTTTTTAGAAAAAGGCAAAATGCCAGTGGGCTTTGAACCAAATTCAACCATTGTCAAATTATTCCAGAATGTGCCAAAAGCCGATTTAGAAATGCTGTTTCCGAATAGCGAAGTAAAAATGCGCCCAATAGATAAACTGATTATTGGTTCATCAGCATTGATTGGCGGTGCTGTGGTGTTGGTAACAAAATTAGGCGCGTCAATTTTACTACTGATTGCTCTGATTGCCTTTTGGGGTGGTTGGCGCAGTGAAGAAGTGCATATGAGTCAGCAACACTTTATTACCTTTGCAATCGGCATGGGGGTATTTGGCAGCTTTATTTTTAAAGAATGGAGCAAGTTTAAAAACCGTAAAATTCGCTTTATGAAAGCACTAGCGGACAACTTGTATTTTAAAAACCTCGATAACAATGCAGGTGTTTTTCATACTCTCGTTGATGCAGCTGAAGAAGAAGATGTTAAAGAGGCGCTGCTTGCCTACACCTTTTTACTAAAAAGCGAATCAGCGATGACTGCAGAGCAATTAGATAGTCAAATTGAGCAATGGTTTAACGAACAACATAATTGCCAGCTCGACTTTGAAATTGATGATGCTTTAGACAAACTCGTAAAGCTTGATCTAGTTAATCAGCAAAATGAACTTTATTCGGCGGTTGATTTAGATAAGGCCAAACAGCGCTTAGATGCGCGTTGGGATGACTATTTTAAGTTTGCCTAAGCCTTTAAAATCAGGTACTAGCAAGTACAAATCGAGTCTGAGTCTGTTTAACTCTCGTTACGGCATTTTGGTCTCAATGTGCTTGCGCAGCGAATGGTCTGCTTTTAGGATAAAATTTTACGGCTAAAAAAAGACCATTCCATGCAATTAAAAAAAACAATCCTTATTGGAGCAAGTTTGCTGTGCGCAGCAACAACAGCTCAAGTATATGCTAACGACAAATTTGTCTCTGAAGATATTTTTCAGCTTGAATACGCAGGCGACCCACAAATAAGCCCAGACGGTAAAAAAATCGTTTATGTGCGCAGCGGCTACGACATCATGAAAGATGGTAATAAGCGTAGCTTTTGGCTGTACGATATAAAGTCTGGTCAACACACGCCACTGTTTTCTGATGAACATAACTATAGCCAACCTACTTGGTCTCCAGATAGCAAGAAAATTGCTTTTACCAGCAACTCAAGTGGCTCAAATCAGCTTCACGTTTATTGGTTAGCACAAGACAAACAAGCATTATTAACGCAACTACCAAAATCAGTACGTAACTTAAGTTGGTCGAATGACTCTGCACAAATTGCTTTCACCATGAGCCTTCCTGAAGGTAAATCTGCGTTCGCTAAATCAGTAAAATTGCCTAAAAAGCCAAAAGGCGCTGAGTGGTCAAAACCAGTGAGAGTGTTTGAAAAAGCACGCTATCAAGCTGATGGCGCAGGCTTTTTAGAGCCTTCATATCGTCACGTTTTTGTTATTCCAGTTTCGGGTGGCACACCACGCCAATTAACATCGGGTGATTATCAGCATTATGGTCCACTTGCTTGGGATCCAAGTAACACAAAACTAGCTTTTTCTGCTGATCGCAATGATGAGTGGGAATATCGCACAACTGAGTCAGACCTATATGAAATCAATGTAAAATCAGGCGAGCTTACGCAACTAACCGATTTACCAGGCCGTGAAAGTAACCCACGTTACGCACAAGACGGTGATGAACTAGCCTTTGTTGCGCGCGACAATGCCCCTGTGCCTTACATTAACTCAACACTATCTATGCTCGATTTAGATGATAAATCAATCAAGCATATTACTGAAAAATTAGACCGCTCAGTGGCTGATTATAAGTGGTCAGGCGATGGTGACTTTGTTATTCAGTACGACGACTTTGGTAAGCGTAAGCTCGCTAAAGTAAACAGCCGCGGTAAGGTCACTGACTTAACTGATACGGTATCGGGCACTTCAATTGGTCGTCCGTATATCAGTGGTAGTTTCAGCATGGCCAATAATGGCGCTATTGCGTACACCACAGGCAGTGAATACCGCCCAGCTGATTTAGGCTACATCTACAGAGGTAAAAGTAAAACGCTAACTTCATTAAACGAAGATGTATTAGGCCATAAGAAGCTTGGTAAAGTGCACGAGCTGAATGTTAAATCGCAGTTCGACGGCCAAGCCATTCAAGGTTGGTATATCACGCCACCTGATTTTGATGAAAACAAACAGTACCCATTAATGGTTGAAATTCACGGCGGCCCACATCTTGCCTATGGCCCAAGCTTTACTGCTGAATTACAACGTTATGCTGCTGAAGGTTACGTTGTTGTGTATGTGAATTACCGTGGTTCAACAAGTTACGGTAAAGACTTTGCACTACTGCTAGATGGTAAATACAGCTCAGAAGAAGACTTTGCCGATCACAACTCGGCAGTTGATGCCATGATTGCTAAAGGCTTTATCGACAAAGATAACTTATTTATTGCTGGTGGTTCAGCAGGTGGTATTGCAACGGCTTATGCGGTTGGTTTAACAAACCGCTTTAACGCTGCGGCAATTACCAAGCCAGTGATCAACTGGTTAAGTAAAACGCTTTCAGCCGACAGCTATATTGGTCAAATTCGTAACCAATTCCCTGGTATGCCATGGGATAATGTGGAGCACTACTGGAAACGTTCACCGCTTTCATTAGTGGGTAACGTAACCACACCATCATTGATCATGACAGGTGAAGAAGACCGCCGCACGCCGATTTCAGAATCAGAGCAGTTCTATCAAGCATTAAAACTGCAAAAGGTAGATACCGTGCTTATTCGTGTACCGGGCTCACCACATGGTATTGCGGGTCGTCCTTCACGTATGATTTCGAAAATTGAATACACCCTTGCGTGGTTCAAACAATATCAGAAGTAATGAATTAAGCAGGAGTGAGGTGCTCACTCCTGCTTAAAAATAATGATGACTAAGCGCAAGTTGAGCAGAACCTATCGACTGCGCTTTTTCCCCGCACACGCCTAAACCAACTTCACAGCTACGTAGTCCACGACTATCTAACCGTGCAAATGCTGCAATTGATAACTGCTTGAGCTGTTCAAGCGCTTTACCCGGTAACGGCGAATCAATAATCACAGCTTGCATATCTAATAAACTCAAACAGTTATGCATGGCAATACTGATAGCCTCAGCAGATTTTTCAAGCCAAGGCTGAACTAGCCGTTTATGATCTGAAAACTGACTGTCGGTAAGCTCATACACAGATATACCAAATTGCTGCTTATCAAACTCGCTTTGTAATGAGAGTAGTGAACATTGACTAAGTAACTGTTCGCGTTCAGCGTTTAGCATTGAGCCTATAGCACCGGCATTACCACTTTTACCTTCGAGAAGTTGGTGGTTAATCACCACGGCTCCACCTAAAAAAGCCCCCAAATAAACATACAAAAAATCGCTGTAGTTATTAGGATTACCAAGGCTTAGTTCTGCACAGCAGGCAGCGTTATTATCGTTACTAATATAAACCGGTAAATTAAACTGACTTTCTAAGTAACCTTTTAAGTCGAAGCTTTGCCATTGGCTAAGGGTATTTGTTGCAGAGTCTGAAGCAGCTTGCCATTGCCAAATATCAAACGGCATAGCGACACCAAGCCCACACACATGTGAGCGCAGTTCTGGCTCTAATTGACTGATTAATTTTGGGATATGTGTTTCTAAGAATGATTTAAGCTCATCAACCGATGCTTCATTCACCTCCAAAGATACCGATGCTCTTTGCGTGCTGTGTAAGTCAACGAGTATCAGGTCGAAGCGTCGTCGCCCGATTTTCAAACCAAAACTAAATGCACCATCTGGATTGAGCCTAAATGGCACGCTTGGTTGCCCTACCCGTCCTTTTACAGGTGCATCACGAAGCAATAGCTTATCTTCTTCGAGCTTGTTGATGTTCACTGTTGCCGCCTGAGCAGACAAGGCTAACGCTTTTGCTATTTGTGCTTTAGGCATGCTTTGCTGTTGCCTAATTAAACTTAAAATTGCTCGCTCGTTCTTGCTTCTTGGTGCTCGCGATAAACTGCTCTTCATAACATCCTTCTTGATATAAGCTTGATAAGCGGCCTATTAGACCTTTTTGGCGTACTATCTACCAGTCAAAATAATAAATCAACTAGGTTGATTTATTATTTATAGTCGTGAATACTGTCGGCCACAACAATATGAACACATTAATCTGGTGAACTATGCAAACACAGCCTGCTATTGTATCGCGCCAAATGCTTTGGCCTTTTATTCTGCTTACAATTTGCTTTGCTGCTTGGGGTACTGCGGCCAATATGACAGACCCATTAGTGAAAGTTTTTAGCAAAACATTTTCGATGAGTGCGTTGCAATCAGCACTGGTGCAGTTTAGTTATTACGGTGCTTATTTTTGCTTAGCTTTACCGGCAGCCATGATCAATAGACGGTTTAATTATAAAACGGGGCTGTTAGTGGGTTTAGCCATGGCCGCCTGTGGTGCTTTATTGTTTTACCCTGCTAGCCAAACCATGCTCTATAGCCACTTTTTATTGGCCTTGTTTATTCTTGCTGGGGGCTTGTCTATTTTAGAGACTTCTGCAAATCCCTATGTCATGCAGTTAGGATGCGAGCACACAGCAACCCGTAGACTTAACCTCGCGCAAGCTTTCAACCCCGTTGGTACTAATATTGGTGTGTTTTTAGCGGCGACGTTGATCTTACCGAACTTAAATCAAGCTGATAGCGCAAGCCGTGCTCTGATGAGTGAAGCGCAATTAAAAACCGTTGTGAGTGCAGAGCTTGATGCTGTGATGGTGCCGTATGTGGGTATGGCCTGTTGTTTAATCTTACTATGGCTATTTATCTTTTTTAGCCGCTCTCCTGCCAAAGTAACAAAAGCCGCAGCGCAACCGCGTAAACTTAAAAAGACCTTTCAACATTTGTATCAAAATAAGCACTACCGGTTTGGTGTGCTTGCACAGTTTTTTAATGTTGGCGCACAAACTTGTGTATGGACCTACACCATTGGCTACACCATGGAAGCTCTTAACACTACAGAAGTTACCGGCGGTCAGGTATTACAATATTCTATGCTGGTGTTTTTAGTGTCTCGCTTCATCATGACTTGGCTAATGCGCTTTATTAGCGGCGCTAAATTACTGCGCTTTATGGCTTTAGTTGCAGCCGTGCTTTGTTTTATTGTTACCACCCAAGTTAATTTAGTGGGCGTAGTCGCACTTGTAGCTATTTCAAGCTGTCTATCTTTGATGTTTCCAACCATTTACGGCACAGCACTTGAAGGCCTCGGCGAAGATGCAAAAGTTGGTGCGGCAGGTTTAGTAATGGCAATTTTAGGGGGCGCATTTTTACCTCTGATCCAAGCTGCAACTATAGATGCTTTTAACACTGCGGTTTCGTTTGTTGTACCACTTATTTGCTTTTTAATTGTTGCTTTGTATGGCCACCATACCAAAGTAGCAGCAATACCCGCCAAAGCGCAGTTGCAGGACTAAACGCATCAATGAGATAATGCACCTCGTTTACCTACTTAAGCGAGGTGTATCGTCAATTAATGGCACATATTACATTTTTTATGGTCAAGTTTTTGGCCTTTTCTGTTGGCTGTTTTTCCTGCTTTTTACTTCATGACCAAGCCAATGTTGCCCTTGTGTTATCTGCTGCATTTACCGGTTTAGTTGGCACATTTATTCCTTTTCCTGCTCGTTTTGGTAACCATCCTTATGCAGCCATTTACGCTGGTAGTTTTGCTGGTATGTGCTCATCGAGTTTAATCAACAGCTACTGGGAGCTGAGTTTTATCTCTTTAATTGGTGCCAGCCTTTACGTATTAACTATGAACCTATTTGCAGGTTTTGGTGGTCGTCTTGGTAGCGTTGCTTTTGCCAGTGTGGCGCTTTACATGCTTGCAAAAGGGGTCTTTTAATGGATTTGTTTATTACAATTACCGCTTTACTTGGTGCCTACTCTACTTACTTTTTAGCGCATCATAACCGCTTTGATGGCATTCGCGCCTCAGCCGCCACCAGCATTATTGCATTTGCAATTTTAAGCCTATTCCCTGTTGATGTAGAACTTTACAGCGTGGCGTTTTTTGGGGGGACTTTCATTGGCATGAGCGCACCAAAACGCTTTGGCATTTTTACATTAGCCATTGCTTCAATATTGTTTGCTTTGTTGTTTGAATACCTTGTGCCGCGCTTGCATGGCTATGGCGGTGCATTGGGCTTGAGTGCTTTTCTATCTGTGTGTGTTTGCCATATCGGTATCTTGCTAGGGGCACCCCGCAGTAAAAAAAGCAACTAAATCTGACTTGGCAATTAAAAACCTATACCTTTTCATTAAGATTCTTTAGTATGTTAATTACTTGTTTAAGGATAAAGGATCTTTATGCTGTTTCGCTCATTACTGATTGCTACTCTGCTTTGTTTCATCAGTTGTGCAACGGCTGCGAAAACACTGACCTTTATCGCTGAAGATCTACCTCCTTACCATTTTAAAAATCAGCAAGGCGAAGCCGATGGTGCACTTGTTGAAGTAGTAAAAGCCGCCTTAGCACACGCAAACATCCCTAGCGAATTCGCAATTATGCCTATGGCGCGGGCTTTTCATGAGCTCGAAAACAATCCAAACATGTTAATGATTTCGCTACTAAAAAACCCAGCTCGCGAAAACCGCTTTCAGTGGTTAGCACAAACCTATTTTTCGGACGCTTACCTCGTTGACCTTGCGAGCAAAAGCCACAAAATATTTAGTTTAAAGCAAGCTCAGCAGTACCGTGTCGCGACTATTCGAGGCTATTCAAGTGAGCATTACTTGAAGCATGCCGGATTTAATGAAGATAAAAATTTGGTGCTAGTCAGTCATTACCATCAACTTTGGCAATTGCTTGAAAAAGAGCGCATAGACTTTGTGCTGACCAACACCCTGACTTTGCAAAACGAACTGGCATTATCTGGGGTTGATCCAAGTGACATTCATAAAAGCCTACACTTAGATGACTTTCCTTCAGGTCTTTATTTAGCTGCGAATCTTAATTTAGATAAACAACTCGCAGCGCAATTAAGTAACGCCATTGAAGCTTTGAAGCAAAGTGGTCAATACCAAGCAATTTTACAAAAATGGCAGTTGCCTTTACCTAAATAAAAAATGAAAAATACTCCATTATTTTACAAAAGCTTAGCCTTAGCTTGTGCCTTTAGCTGTCTATCGCTAAGCGCCTATGCTATTACCCCTGAACAAGCGTTAGAAAAGCTAAACGAAGCCCAGTCACTACGCAATAGTAACCCAAACCAAGCCACTGAAATTTTTGAGCAGTTAACCACCGATACGACCCTCGTCAATGAGCCTAACATCATGCAAGAAGCGCTTGAATCGCTGGCATTTATGAATGTCAGCAGTGGTGATTATGATCAAGCACTGAGCTATGCAGAGCAGCTACTGGAGTACGGACAAAAGCAAAGTAATCAGGCAATCACAGTACGAGCGATGCTTATTCAGGGCTACGCACAAGGTAGAAAAAGTAACTTTCTAACAGCAGAGCAGCACTACCGAGATGCATTAACTATTGCAAAACAGATAAAAGATTCTGTGCTGATTGCCCAGTCTTATGAGCGATTAGCAGCCATTTTACGCTGGCAAGATAAATACATAGCCGCCCTTAATGAGGCACAAAAATCTGTTAATATCTTACATGAATTTGATGATGAAAAATCGTATGCATCGGCATTACTAAACTTAGGAATAATCGAAGCCATTATTGGCGATCACAATGCGGCGCTTGCAAGTTTAACTCAATCATTTTCTTTGCATCAAAAGCTCGATGATAAAAAAGGCATAGCCGATTCGCTTTACGAAATTGGCGAAGTTTACCGCCGTATGGGCGACAGTGCTCAATCGTTAAAGCACTTTAAAATGTCTCACGTGTTGGATTTAGAAATTGGCTCAAAAGTCGACATCGGTAACAGTGCCATGAAGGTCGGCTACGCTGCGCTCAAACAAGGCGAACTTGCTACAGCCACAGATTACGCAGAAAAGTCGATTAGCTATTATCAGCAATCATCTTCAAACACAGGGCTATGTCGCTCGTACGATTTAATGGCGTTAATTGCTTTAAAACAAAATAACATAAGTGAAGCGCAAGCCTATATCGACCGCGCTTTGGCAATCGCTACTGACTATAATTTTCGCTCACACTTGGTATCTTTAGGGATCACCCAAACACGTATTTATCAAGCCCTTGATGATCACGCTGAAGCAATTAAAACCGCAGAGCAGGCTTTAAAACAGGCTGATGAGCTGCAAGATGTTGAAGATCAAATTAGCTTAAATAAGTTACTCACCGACTCTTACCTTGCTTTACAACTGTATAAACAAGCATTTGAATCGCAAAACCGCTATCAAACCCTTGAAGATAGTACCGGTAAAAATCAGCACGACTTAACCGTGGCCGCGATGCAAAGCCAAGTAGCTTTTATGCGAAATCAGCAAGAAATCAACCAATTGAGTGCTGAAAAGCAAATTCAAGCGGCTCAACTAAGCGAAAGTGAATGGCAATTCAAAGCGTGGTTACTGGGCTTAAGCTGCGTGATTTTGCTGATATCTGGCTTTGGTTACCGCTCATTTAAAAAGCGTAAGCTTGCCAGTGAACGAGCACAGCTACTCCAAGAAGTCGTTGATAAAAAGAACCGCTTACTAGCCGATGTGTCTCATGAAATTCGCACGCCACTCACAGCACTACAATTGCAAGTTGAAGCATTGCAATACAATATCGCCAAAGACGTAGATGCCTCTTACGATGCCATTAATCGAAAACTTACCGATATCAATGTACTGATCCGTGATATCCATCAACTAGCACAAGCTGACTCCGATAGCCTATATCTGAACTTAAAACCCTATTTACTTGCTGATGTACTCTCCGTTTGGCAGCGAGACTTTACTGCTTTTGTAGAAAACAAAGGCTTTGAATTTACTTGTAACATTCACCTTGCTGCTGATATCAAAGTCACATGGGATATCGATAAAATTAAGCAAGTACTGACGAACCTTTTATCAAACAGTACTTTTTATACTGATAAACCCGGCAAAATTAAATTTATAGCAATGGCCTCAGAGCAGAGTATTACTTTTAGTATTGAAGATACCCCACCCGGCGTTACCAATAATCAGTTAGTTGAAATATTCGAACGTTTATACCGCGTTGATAAGTCGCGCAGCCGTCAAACAGGCGGCTCAGGCCTTGGACTTGCGATTTGTAAAAGCCTGATAGAAACACACAAAGGCACTATTAAAGCTGAGCATAGTGAGCTAGGTGGCGTTAAAATCTTCATTTGCTTACCGCTTATTAGTGAACAACAGGTTTAATTAACATCACGATTCCCTAAAATCGCCCCTAAACAGGGCGATTTCACGACATTTAGCTCAATTAATGCCGACCAAGGTCGCATATTATTTAATCAAAAAAACACCTACATTTTTTAGGGTCTCTCACTAAAAAGTATAGGAGCCTCACAATGGCGGGCGAATATCAACAACAATACAAACAGTTCCAGCGCGATCCGGGTCAGTTTTGGCTTGAGCAAAGTAAACGACTTCCTTGGTTTAAAGAGCCAAGTGCCCCTTATCAATATGACGATAATGATTTTTACCATTGGTTTGCCGATGGTCAGTTAAACACTTGTTACCTAGCCCTCGACCAACACGTGGAAGCAGGCTATGGCGACCAAACTGCACTAATTTACGACTCCCCTGTTACCAATACCAAACAACAATACACTTATGGCGAGTTACAAACTCAAGTTGCTAAATTTGCAGGGCTCATGCAATCCCTTGGCGTAAGCAAAGGTGACCGTGTAGTCATTTATATGCCAATGATCCCACAAGCAGTTATTGGTATGCTGGCGTGTGCGCGCCTTGGTGCCATTCACTCCGTTGTATTTGGTGGTTTTGCACCACACGAACTCGCGGTGCGTATTGATGATGCAAAACCTAAGCTTGTGCTTACTGCGTCTTGCGGGGTCGAAATTAATCATGTGATTGAATATAAACCACTGCTTGATGAAGCACTCGAAAACGCCAAGCATGCTGTTGAACACTGTATTGTATTTCAGCGTGAACAAGCCATTGCCGAGATGCAAGATGGCCGAGACATCGATTGGCAATCAGCCTCTGATACAGCAAGTGCAGTCGATGCAGTGCCTGTTGCAGGCGACGACCCGCTTTATATTCTTTACACATCAGGTACCACAGGCACACCCAAGGGGGTGGTTCGAGAAAACGGTGGTCACGCAGTTGCAATGCATTACAGCATGGAAACCGTGTATGGCATGAAGCCCGGCGAGGTATTTTGGGCAGCTTCCGATATTGGCTGGGTGGTTGGTCACTCATACATTGTATATGCACCGCTCATTTATCGCTGTGCCACCGTACTTTATGAAGGAAAACCAATAAGAACTCCTGATGCCAGTGCATTTTGGCGTGTTGTAGAAGATTATAAAGTCACCGCCTTATTCAGTGCTCCAACTGCATTTCGCGCAATTAAAAAAGAAGACCCGACCGCCGAGGGCTTTAAACAATACGATACCTCAAGTTTAAAACGTTTATTCTTGGCCGGCGAACGCCTAGATCCGCCAACGTATGAGTGGTTGAAAGACAACACTGGCTTGCCTGTACTCGACCACTGGTGGCAAACAGAAACAGGTTGGGCAATTGCGTGTAATCCAATTGGTATTGAACAACTTGCCACTAAACCGGGAAGTTCAACTGTGCCAACACCGGGCTTTGATGTACAAATTCTTGATATGAATGGTGAGCAGTGCGCCGCAAACGAAAGCGGCGCAGTGGTTATTAAACTGCCTTTACCTCCTGGCTGCTTACCAACAATTTGGCAAAACAATGAACGCTTTCAGGCGGGCTACTTAAGTGAGTACCCGGGTTATTACCTCTCTGGTGATGGCGGCTATATTGATGAGGATGGGTATCTATTTATTATGGGTCGTACCGATGATGTAATTAACGTTGCAGGTCATCGCTTATCAACCGGTGAAATGGAAGAGATTGTAGCAGCCCACCCTGCTGTTGCTGAATGCGCAGTATTTGGTGTTAACGATGCACTCAAAGGGCAATTACCCATGGCGATGATAGTGCTCAAAGACGATTATCTTGGCGATAGCAAAGAAGTTGAGCAACAGTTAGTTCACTCGGTAAGAAATCAAATTGGCGCCATTGCCTGCCTGAAAAACATTTTGCATGTTGAGCGCCTCCCAAAAACCCGCTCAGGGAAAATACTCAGAAAGAATTTACGCCAATTGGTCGATGGTGAAGAGCTGCAAATTCCATCAACCATTGATGATGCGAGTATATTCGATGAAATCAACCAACAACTTAACAATCGCTGATCTGCGTTTGTAATTTTGTAATGTTACCAAAGGCCTTGTTTAAGGCCTTTATTCGTTTTGGCCTATGGCTTGCAACTTTACATGTAAGTTAGCAAACGAAAAGGTGGTTAACATGGCTGTTATCGCAGGTTATATCCAATTCAATGAATTAGGCAAAACAGAATTTCATTATATTAATCAACTAGCTGATGTATTTAATCGCTACAAAAAAGCAGATGTTCAGCGCTTTGATTGTGATAATGGAGCTATTTTTCACTATGACTTTGATGCTTACCAACAAGCGAGTTGGTTGCAAACTGAGTCGCAAATTGCAACGCTGATTGGTCACCCTTTACTAAGCAGCTCGCGCAGTGATGATTTAAAAACCATGGCCAATACAGCTTCGCTCAACACTTGCTTACAGCAATGTGAAGGGGTATTTAGCTTTTGCCAGTTTAATAGCCAATTAGGCAGCTTAGTACTTGCCACCGACCCACTTGGTTTAAAGCCGTTTTATACCTTAAAAACAGCGCAAGGCTTACTGTTTTCAACCAACTTGGGGTTATTTAAACAGCTCAGTATTGAGCTTGAAAGTGATGCCGAAGCACTTACAGAGCTTGCTGTGCTTGGTTACCCGCTATTAGATCACACGCCTTATAAAAACATTAAATGCTCATACCCAGGCGAAATATTACGTTTTGATGCCAGTCATGGCGTGGTAAAACAGCGTTACTTTGATTGGGTCGCCGTTGCCAAACAAAACTTTGAAGTGACCGACGCAATTGAAGGGGTTACTCAGGCCTTTCGCAGTGTTGTAACAAAAGCGATGCACACCGATAAAAAAGTGCTGAGCACCTTGTCTGGCGGCCTTGATTCACGGCTAATTAACTGCGAGCTATTACGCCAAGGTGTTGAGCTTAAGTCGTTTAATTTTTCGCAATCAGATAGCCAAGATCTCTACTGCGCAAAACAATATGCTTCGCAAAATGCCCTTAAACTTGAAGTTGTGCAAGTACGCGACACACAAAAGCTCTCTGTTGAGCAACGCCTTGGCAAATACTGGCGCAAAGCACATCACAATGAATATAAAACCGTTTCAAGACCACAAATTAGTTGGTCTGGTAATGGTGGCAGTGTTGGCTTAGGTGCCGTGTTTTATGGCGACGCTATTTATGATGCGGCAAAAGAAAACAATCTTGATAAGCTCATTCAAGCTTATTTAGATCAGCAGTACGCTTATTTGCCAAAGTCAGTGGTACATAATGCGTCTATGCTGCAACAAAAACTAATTGATAACCTAAAACTTAGTTTTAAACCCTTGGCTGAATTACCACTCGAAAAAGCATTCCAATTGTTCTTACTACTCAATGATCAACATCATCATTTGAGCATTCCGAACGAGCAAGTATGCGAGTTTAAAATGGAGTTCTTCCATCCGTTTTATTCGTGGAAAGTGCTGCAATATCCTTTAGCTGTCCCTGTTGAATATGTTCGTAAGCACCGCTTTTATCAGCGCTGGCTGAAAACCAGTTACCCACGAGCTATGCTTGCACCATGGCAAGCCTATCCGGGTCATATGCCTTGCCCTATCAAGGTAAATTACCAATCACAGTGGCAGTTTAACAATAACAATCTAATGCGTTTTGGCGAGCTGTTTAAGCTGTGGTACGAGATCATGCGCTTTGACCGCCATCAATTGATCAAACGCAGTCACTTTACCGCGTTATGCTTATTACAGTTAGCTCACCTAAAAAATGCGCAGCCAAACATTCGCATTGCTCAGCGGTTCTGTCAGTGGTAATGGATACCTAGGCGCAATAAAACTTAATCATTTGAGGGCATTGTTATGAAACACAAAAACTACTTTCTAAAACATGATATTACAGGCTAGAATCAAGTTAGTTATTAATAATTTAAGCTGAGACTTTAATGAGAAAATGGACACTTCCTCTACTGCCATTAATCGTATTAGCAGGCTGTACCTCAGTCAGTAAAGATGAATGTTTACAAGCCAATTGGCATGGTATTGGTTATAAACATGGTGCAGATGGCACTGAGTATCGTGATGGCATAGATGCCTTATCACAATGTAGCGAGTATGGCGTAAGTGCCGATATTGCTGAATATAAAGTGGGATACGATCAAGGTCTGGCGGTGTATTGTGAGCCCGAAAATGGCTTTACCCTTGGCATGCAGGGAGCATCTTACAATGGCGTCTGTAATAGCACAGCATTTCGTAAAGCATGGCAAGAAGGCAACGACAGGTATCAAGTACAGCAAAGGCTGATATACATTGATGACCGAATTGACGATATTGACCGCCGCCTAAAAGATATTCGCGCTGAGCTTAACAGCAATCAACTTGATAATGGCCAACAAAAAGAGCTTTATCGAGAACGAAGAGATTTAGAAAACGAGCGCAAAGATTTACGTAAAGAGCGTGCTTTACTACCGCTTTTGAATAAGCTGCCGAGTGTCGAAATTTCAACCGAGTGGTGATGCTTTATGTTTAAGCTTCATCTTATACATTTGCTCGTCAGCAGTGGCGAGTAACTCTTTGGCATTTTTACCATCTTCTGGGTAAAGCGCGATTCCAAAACTAGCACTCACAGGCACTTTTGTTGCGTAGCGCTTTGCTACGCCTTCAACCGCTTTTTGGCAGCGCCCTGCAATGTCTTGGCAAACAGAAAGTTTTGCTAACGTTGGTAACACAATCACAAACTCATCGCCGCCAATACGAGCTAATATGTCTTTATCGCGCAGCTGAAGTGAAAGCTGCTCACTGATTTCAAGCAGTAGATTATCGCCCTGCTCGTGACCAAAGGTATCGTTCACCAGTTTAAAGTTATCAAGGTCGACATAAATCAACGAAAACTGGTTACCTTCATTCGCCGCATGATGAGAAAATGAATGTAACTGAATATCTAAACCTCGCCGATTTAACAGCTTAGTAAGAGGGTCTTGATTGACTAATTCGTCAAGCAGTTGGCGCTTTTCTACTGCCTGCGAAATATCATCAAATGCACCAATGTAATGACTCACTTGCCCATGTTCGTCATACATGGCATCTATGGTTAACAACTCAGGAAAAACTTCACCGGTTTTGCGCTTGTTCCATATTTCACCTTGCCAGCGCCCATTGTGTATTAAACACTCCCACATCAACTCAAAGAACTCTGTGGGTTGCTGCTTAGCTGAAAGTACAGATGGGTTTTTATCAAGCACTTCTGCCTTACAAAAGCCTGTAATTTGCTCAAAAGCAGGGTTAACATCCACAATTTTAGGCTCAGGGGTGGTTATTAATATACCGCGGCTTGTTGTTGAGAAAACGGCTGTAAGCAGCTGTATTTTTTCGTTGCTTTTAACTTCTTCAGTGACATCTTCTGAATAACCATTCCACTCAACACTGCCATTAGCACGGGCAATAGGTGAGGATTTTCCTTCAACCCAAATCACCCCTTTAGTTGGATGATTAACTCTATATACCTCATGCCACTCGCATAATTCGACTCGCGATTTCTCAATGCTTTTAACGACTCGCTCTAAATCATCTGGGTGAATCGTTTGCATGATTAAATCTGCAGAATTTTTTATATCATCTGCCGTGCAGCCATAAATGTTGAAGACTTTGGAGCTGGCAAAAGGAAAATATGCGGTGCCATCTTTTTCCACCACATACTGATAAACAAACCCCGGTAAGTTATCAGTAAACTTTTGCAATTTAGCATGTAAAAACTCAATTTCTCGCTCTTTTAACCACTGTTCAGTAATATCGATATGAACGCCTAGCATCCATTCAGGATTGCCATTTTCATCCCAGCTTTGCACTTGGCCTTTATCGAGCACTTTAACCCAATGCCCTTGTTTGTGCTTCATTCGCGCTTCGCAAATATAACGCTTAGAGTCACCTTTAAAGTGAGCGTTTAATAGCTGTTCCGATTTTGACAGGTCGTCAGGGTGAGCAAAGCTGAGCCAAGTTTCAATTGAAACTGGCAATAATTCTTGCAGTGTGTAACCGATAATATCGGCCCACTTATCATTGAAAATGGTTTCGCCTGTTTGTACATTCCAAAGCCAAATACCCGCATCTCCACTGTCGAGAATTAGCTGAGCAATGTCTAAACCAAGATGCGACTTAATCGCATCATACCCTTCACTAAATGCCATAATTAGCCTTGTTAACTAGCCCACCAACAATAAAAGCAAGCCTTAATCATTATTTTAGTTAACAAAATAAAAAAACACTAAAAATCTGTGAAGAATATTGATCTAACGCAGGCTATTAAATCCTTGGCCAATCCACCTCATCAACACTATCGATTGTGCTTACGATGCTTTGATCTCCTTGCCATTTTCGAATGTAACGCGCTAGGGGATCATAAAGCGCTGTTTGCTTATTAATATGAAAATGTCGACCGCCTCTAGGGTCAACGCCGACACCCGCAATATATTGCCAATTACCCCAGTTCGCAGCCACGTCGTAATCGATGAGTTGCTGTTCGAAATACGCTGCGCCATAGCGCCAATCCAGTTCAAGCTCATTAACTAAACAACTTGCCGCAATTTGCCTAGAGCGGTTAGAAATATAGCCTGTCGCATTAAGCTCATGCATTATTGCATTAACCAAAGCAAAGGGCGTGCGGCCTTGGCACCACGCATTAAAGCGCTGGCTGTTAAAAGTCGTCAGTGGCGCACTATGCTTTTGCCCTTTAAACTGGAAGAGTGTTGCGCCAGCATGCATCGCATGCCACTTAAAATATTCACGCCACAGTAATTCGAACTTTATCCAATAGCTCGACTCATTCGCACCGTTTTGCTGCTCATACACTTCAACTTCTCGGTAAAGCTGTTTTGCGCTAATTGTGCCCCCAGCGAGCCAAACACTGAACTTAGTACTGTTTCTAAAGCCGTCTAACTCATTGCGTGTTTCTTTATAACTGCTTGGCGCTTTAGATGAAAAGTACGCATCACAATGCTGCTGAGCTGCAAGTAAACCACCTTTAAAAATGTTAGGTTGAGTTGCAACATCATCAATAGGGTTATCAGGGCATAGTTGTACAGGATGAGGTAAGTGGCTAACCGCTTGCAGTGGCGCCGCTATAAAGGTTGGCTCAGCTTCTACCTTTTTGCGAAAGGCAGTAAAGTTTTTAGGTAGGTCATCAAACTGAAAAGGCAAGTCCGTTGCTTTAAACAAGGTATCTTGTTGATAAGTTTTCACTGTCACTTCTGGGCATAACACTTTGATTTTATCGAGCTGTTTTTGCTCATAAACGCCAACTTGCTCTGTACAAACCAAAGTTTCAATATTGTACTTTTGTAATCGCTGACTGATTACTTGCTCAGGCTCACCACTTAGCACATGAAGTGTTTGCCCAAGCTTCTCAACAGCTTGTGCAAATGCTGCTAGGCTTTCACGTAAAAAACGGTGTCTATGCGTGCCATACGGTTTTGATTGATAGTTAGTTTGCCTAAACCAGCGCGGCTCAATCACAAACACTAAATCAAGCTCGCCATCAAAATCAGCTAACTCAGATAGAATTTCATTGTCGACTAGGCGTAAGTCATTTTGCAGCCAATATAAAACACGCTTTTTCATTATTTGCTCTATTAGAAACCTTAAGAAATCATACGTAAGCCAGCTATTTATCGATTAACTTCGCCACAGTTAGTTAGCATAACGTTTATTAATCATAAACTTACAACCTTCAATGAAGTTTAAGTTTTAGTTAAGTTTTTCTTAAGTTAGCGATTTTATGCTGATAACTGTAAAGAATTTAAAGGTTGATAAAGCCAAACACGCTGCATCTCCTTGGTATTTAGTAGGCATAATAATGATGAATAAAATAACATCGGTTTTATTAATAACATGCACTGCTACAGGGACTGTTTATGCAAACGAGCCTTTAAGCTTAGATGTGGTTTGTGAAGTAAAAAGCAAACCTACTGCAGAGTTAAGCGAGGACAAAGACATCACTGTTGATAAACTCAACATTGATACGCATACGATTTTCGATCCTAATGACCCTGAAACAACCGCCCTACATCGCTTTATCAACTGGCTGCACATTGATACCAAAAACAAAGTGGTTAGTGAGCAAATTACCTTCAAAGAGGGTGATCAAGTCAGTGAGCGTCAGCTACAAGAAGCGGAGCGCATTTTGCGCAGCAAAAAATACTTAAGAGATGCCAAGGTTAGCTATACAAAAGATTGCCTTGAAGATGAACCCCGCGTGGTGCAAATCGATACCTGGGATACCTGGAGTTTATTGCCAACCATTAATTTTGGCCGTAGTAGTGGCAATAATAAATACAGCTTAGGTTTTAAAGAAGAAAACTTTTTAGGCTACGGTATTCGCGCATCTTTAAAGTATAAATCAGATCATGAACGCTCAGGCTACCACTCAGTGCTGCAAATGCCAGTGCCTTGGCAGCCTCATGCAACCCTCACTTTACAAGCTGATGATTACGATGACGGACAAGTGTTTTTAGTGGATTATCATCAGCCTTTTTATCAACGCAGCAGTGACGCACTAATGCGCTACTTTGCTAAATCACAAAAGCAAAAAAGTTATATCTATCAAAATGGCATGACTCGTTCAGAGTTTTTTACTGATGAATTAATCGCCCAGTTTGCTTACGGCGGAATTTTATCGCAAGACAGTCAGCAAACCTTTCACTGGCTTGCTGGGATTGATTACGAAGATGTCAGTTACCGCCCTTTTGAAACAGAGCCTTTGCTTGCAGGCCTTAACGATTACACCATTGCAGCGCCTTGGGTCGGATTACATTGGCTAGAAGACAATTACGCCGTATTGCACGATATTGACCTAATAAACCACAACGAAGACGTTAACCTAGGTTGGGAGCTAAATTCAAAGTTTGCCATCGATACCGTAAATTTTGGCCAAGGCTTTTTATTTGATACAAATCTTACCAAAGCGTGGTTTAACAATAACGCCTTGTATCGATTTGCCGCTGGAATGAAAGGCAATATGGGAACTGAGCTTGATGACCGTTTAGCGCTTTATTCAAAAGCACAATTTAACTATCGCTGGTCAAACTCATTTGCTTTTTATGCGCATCTAAATGGTCATTGGCAAAACCATGAATTTGCTGATAAACCACTGGCCGTTGGCGGTGAAGAAGGCATGCGTGGCTTCCCAGAAAGTTACCAACATGGTACATCAAGCGTACAAGCAACGGCTGAACTAAGAATGTACCCTAATATCAATCTGTATCAGTTTGTAGATGTAGGCTTTGTTGGCTTTGTTGATGTAGGCCAAGCATTTGGCAGCACTGAAACTGCAAATATTTCAGATTCAATGCTAACCAGTGCAGGCGTTGGTATTCGCCTATATTCATCGCGCTCAAGTAACGACAATGTGATACATATCGACTTTAGTACGCCTCTGGGCAGTTACCAAGACGTGGATTCATGGCAAATAGGAATGTCGGTTGAAACAACTTTTTAAGCATCCTGCTCTTTACTCATAAGCTCGCTCATGCGCTGCATAAGCTCTTGCTCACTGAGGTCTTCTTTGTGTGTGCCTATAGTCCAGATATGACCAAAAGGGTCTTCTAGAGTCCCTGACCTATCGCCATAAAATTGGTCATGTACTGGGCGTAGCTCTTTTGCCCCAAGCGACAAAGCTTTAGCAAAAACAGCATCGACATCTTCAACATACAGCATAATGCTCACCGGTGTACCGCCAAGTTGTTGCGGCGACTTAAATTGCACATCAGGGCAATTATCAGAAAGCATAATATGAGAGTCGGCTATTTTTATTTCAGCATGCGCCACTCCACCATCAGGCAAGGGCATTTGCATTACAAGCTCTGCATTAAAAGCGTGTTTGTAGAACTCTATCGCCTTAGTGGCACCTTCAATAACCAAATACGGGGTTACCGCATGGAAACCTTTAGGGATTGCAGAAACAGCCATGTTACACCTCAACGTTAAATGTGTGAGTTATAAAGGTAGCAGTTGTAGCTAATTTCACTAATCTAATAATAAAAACGCCAGCGAAACCTTTAGCTGGCGTTTTAAATACAAATACCAATCAACTTAACAAAGCGGTGTATTATTCAGGCCAGCTTTGAGCTCCATCAATTGCAACCTCTGTTTGATTTAACGTCGTGCAATAACCTGTGGCAGATGAGGCATAGTAAACATCACCTAATACCGTGTAGTTTTTTGCTTTAACCTGCTGTTTTGCTTTGTCTGACGTTGCCATGCCCCACATGCTGAAGTAGTTGCTCAAATCGAGCTCGGTTGCTTCTGAAAGCGCTATTAATAGCCAATCATTGTTGCCTATGCTTTGTGCCTCCGACAAGCTGTAGCTTGAAAAGCCAAGTGCATCTTTTTGTGCCTGCCAATTAGTCTCGCTGTTATCAGCTAGATTAAACGCACGCTCCAAGATGTGTAAGCGAGGGTATAAATGCCAGCCGTTTTCAAGCTTATTGTGTGCCTGTGCGGCCATCATAATTTGTAAATAAATAGCGTGACTTTGCGACCACTCTGACATCGCTAAAGCTTGCATATAAGCAAATGCATCTGCGCTTTGTTTACTGGCTTGTAAATGATCAAACAAGTTCTCGAATGGCAAGTTTTGGCACGATGCCGAAAAGCCCGTTTCATCTTCAAACTTCGACTTACTGTAGTAGGAGTAAAAGTTGGTATTTGAATGGCCACCAAACCCTTCGATACGGAAGCGCCCTCTTTCAAGTCCATGCCCTAATTCATGGATATCGCCATGCCCAGTTGGATTAAAATTCCAACCTGCGTCATACGGATTACCAGAACAACCCCAACCACAGGTCGGTTGGTCTGCATTCATATGTTTTACAATATCAATTGTTTGCACCTCAATATTGCGTGCACTCGCAAAGTCATGAATTTCGCTAACCACATCGATGCCCGGCCCTTTGAAACCAGCAAGTACATGCGGATAGTTATGAGTATAACGCTCTACTGCATGGGCGAAGTCAGACGCTATAGGCCAATAACCATCGTTAATTGAAATACGCATTTTCTCGAGCTTTGAATGCACTTCAAAGCCACCGGTTGCTACCTCAGCCCAATCATAGTCGCCTTTTTCAAGTAGTGCAGCAAAGCGCTCATCATCACTGCTGCTGCGCCAATACGGGTGCTCACCTACATTAATAAATTCAAAGCTGACATCTAAATCATTTTGATCAAACTCAATTTGAATTGGCCCACCATAAGGTGACGTAAAATAGACCGTTTCATTTGTCTCTATAGGCACATGAACCGACTGCAATTTAGCGGGTCGATTATAGCCATTGCTGCTCATGTAATGTGTTGCGCCATCACGCAGAGTATTAACAAACACCTTGGTATTCACAGCTTGATTATCGGTGCGTTTAATAGCAAATGTTTGCCCCGGCAAGGCATACACACCCGTTGAGCGAAAATACGCCTTACTCTGCATATTCACGGTGACGGTTTTAGGTGTTACATGACTAAAATCACTACGGCTGAAATTCCCCATATCAACTTGAAGTGGATTAACTTTACGTATATTTAATACCGCATGATCAGTAAACAGTGCGCGAAAGAAGCTTGTATTATCGGTGCTTAGCTTATCCATCGGGAAGCTCACAACTTGGCGATAATGATCTGCAAGCAGCGCCAGTAACTGGTAAAAGCGATAGCCCTGCTCAGTAAAGATATCTGTTTTCGCTTGGTCAAAACCTCTAAAAACCGAATTAATGATCGTTGCCGCATCACTAAACTGTTGCTGATATTGGCTTTCAGCTGGGCAGCTACGATTATCACAGGCACTTAAATCAACACTAAATTCGCTGCTTTTAAAGCGGCTAAGTAAGTCTTTAATAGTTTGCGCATCAGTTGGCAAGCTGTCGTTGATAGCAATTGGGTTCCACTGTGCCAGTTCTAATCGGTGCCAATAGTTATCACCTGCAACGCTCACATGGAGTAATTCAAATAGCGCTTTACCTAGTGCTGTTTGACTACCATCACGCTGAATATAGATCACCGCTATATCATTTGCTTGCGCTTGCTTTACTGCAGCCACAACATTCTCAATATTTAATCCTTCACGCTCATGCTGAGAGATAATCAGTACATCCGTGTCAGTTGTTAAACACGCCGCTAAAGCGTCATTGTCACAACTTGTATTGTCGTTATAGCTCACCATGCCTTCATATTGACTATCAAACCACTCTCGCGTTTTAATCCTATCTTGAAAGTAATAGCTTTGATCAAGTTGCGCTAATACAAGTTTAAGTGGCTGCTCTGCGGTTATTTCTCTACCAGCTAACCATGTGGTGCTGTTTTTCAAAAACTGAATCATTTGCTCGTTAATGGTATTTCGATAAGGATTACTACCAAATACCAAGTAACGGCCCTGCTCCCCATCACTAGTTCCAACTACAGCAAGGTTTCTGACTTTTGTCTCGTAACCATCTTGCCAGCTATTGTTGGTAAGTAGAACTGGCTCATTGAATGGATAAGTGGCAGTTAATAGCGTTGCATCCCAGGTTGGATACCAACTTAATTCTTCAAGGGCGGAGCTTGAGCCAAAAGCAAATAAGCTATTTTTAATGCTTTGAAAGCGCGCTTTGTGGGTATCAATTTCATTAATGGTCGCATCAAGTAGCAACTCACTGTTTGGCACAACCAGCGCATTACCCGTTTCGAGTGCCTCGGCTACATAACTTTGGGTGATGTTTAACGCAAACTCAAAACTTGCCTGTACACGTGAGTCAGAGGCTGTGATTGTGAATTTATGTTCACCAAGTTCTTCATTACTCGTGGTGCCTGATAAGATGCTAGTTTGCTCATCAAAACTTAGCCACGTTGGTAAACCTGTTAAGGTTAAGCTCACATCATCGTTGTCTGCATCGGTGCTGATTAACTGCACACTCAAAGCCTGCTCAGCACGAACTTCACTACTCAGTGGAGACACCACAGGCGCTGAGTTTGCTCTGGCAGCGATGTTAAATGTTTGCTCTGCCTGCTGCGTCACTTCGCCATCTGAATAACGAAAACGAATTTGCTGTTCGCCCGTATTCGCAAACAAGGGCGTGCCGCTAAAACTAAGGTTAGTCGCATCAAAGCTAAGCCAATCAGGTTTACTAACTTCACTTACTACCACAGTGTCATTTTGTGCATCAGTAAATGTTAGCTGGTAAGTATAAGCTTGGCCTTCATTGCTATCCGATGGGGTGGACGTGAGCGTTGGCGGTGTATTTTCAATAAGTTTGGCCTCTACATTAATATCAATCAAAAGCTGTGCAGAGAGCTGCCCATCAGTGACCGTAAACTCAATGTTTGCATACTTACCTACTTGCTCAGGCGTGCCGCTGATACTTGCTGAGGCTTCATTAAAACTTAGCCAACTTGGTAAGTTTGTTACAGACAAAGTAAGTGGGTCATTATCTGGATCAGAGACTTCAGGGCTAAAACTCAAGGTTTCACCAACACGTAAAGTCTGTGATTGACCGCTGATTTGCGGCGCTTGATTTTGTGGTGTTTCGGTTACAGGAGGGGTTGTTGTTTGTTTTTCATCTGAGCCTGAGCCGCCACAAGCAGCAAGTGTTAGCAATACAGCCGAGCATAATAGCGAGCGTATGCACAAAGAGTAAGGTGCGTTCATTGAGTTCTTATCGGTATGGTAAACAATTTTTTAACATTATAAGCCGATACTACAAACTAATATCTCGGAAAAAATACGTAAATTGATATCGCTGTCATTAATTGTTAAAGCGTAAAAAGCCCCACAAAGGGGCTATTTAAGGGTTACGAGCTTGGGTTTGCGAAATCGGGTCTGGGTAACTTTTCGAGTATGGCGTATAAGTAAATCACCACAAGGCAAAGCCCTCCCGCTACAAAGAATAAAGTTGGGCCATCGTAATAATCTAAAATTAAACCACCACCGAGGGGTGCTAAAGCAAATCCTAAATCATAAAACGAAGCCGCGCCAAAGTAGGCTCCACGTAAGTGTGATGGTGCGAGCCTATCAAGGTGAACATTCATCGTCGGAAACAAAATGGTTTCGGCCAAGCTCATCACCACTATCGCACCTATCCAGCCCCAGAATAAATCGATTGGATTAAGTGCGAGCCAAAACTGCGACACCATCAATAGCGCCAAACCAATTTGTATTCGTACCGTTAGGCTAAATCGCGCCATCATTTTTAACAGCAGAAATTGACTTGAAATGATCACTATCGCATTGGTAAATATCAGCGCAGAAATCAATGCAAGTAGGTCGGGTGCCTCTGCACGAGTTAGGTATTGTATGAGTGAACTATCCATTTGCGCATAAATAAACATGCACAAAATATTGGCTAAAATTAAACACTGCAGCAGCTTATCTGCAAATAGAATACGTAAGATTTGCTTGCCTTGTACAGCTGGTTTTTTCTCTTCAGGCTCGTCGATTGCGGCAGTATTTTTGGCGGCTTTATCACTAAAATTAAAGCCCCAAACAAGCAGCACTAATAAAATAGCAAATGCCCCTGCGGTAATATAAAAGCTCGACTGCTCACCTGTTAAACCTAGCCATACCCCAGCTAATGGACCCACCGCACAGCCCACATTAACAATAAAGTACAGCGACTGCATGGCCAGCTCACGAGTTTGTGCATCATTAATAATATCGCCAATCGCCGCACTGGTTAGTGGTCGCCAAAGTGCAGTCGCAATAGAGCATAAGGTCATCACAATCACATAACCGGCCACGGTTTCTACCTCAGCCAACAGCGAGAAAGAAATAATATACAGCACACCAGTGATGTACATCAGCGTATGCCGGCCCACTTTATCTGAGAGGCTACTGCCAATAAAACTGGTAAACACCGAAATCACGGCAGCACTGGTAAGTACCAAACCGACTTCTGTCGCCGATAAAGCAAACTTTTCGTACAAGATCACCGCAAGAAATGGCCATACCATGTAATAGCTGCCACGGGTAATAAACGAGCCAAATAAGAAGATCCACATAAGCACAGGAAACTGCTTAAAGCGCGCTAAAGAGATATCTGAATTCATTATTTTAATTTTTATGATGATGATTAAAACACTATACAGGAACTGAATCTGCCTTGGGTATTTAATCTAAAACTTGTTTGTAACAGCGTATTAATTAGCTAAAAAACAAACGCAACTTAATTGTGAATAGTGTTAAGCCAACTTGAAAAAGATCAATCTAAATAAGAATAGTTATTGATTGTATTTTTCATTTCTGTAGTATACGCAGCGTTCCTCAAAGGGATAACCTACAAAAAGAACTGGAAACCTACAATGAAATCAATAAAACCAAGCTTACTGGCACTTGCCATAACAACACATTTTTCAGCCTTTGCTGATGACGCTAAGCCGAAACAAGATATGGAACGCTTAGTTATTACTGCAACAGGTTTTGAGCAAAAAGTTACCGAAGCACCTGCAAGTATTTCAATTATCACTAATGAAGATATTAAGTCTCATGCCTTCACCTCAGTACTTGATGCTGTGCAGTATTTAGAAGGTATCGACATTGGCACAACTCGTGATAAAACAGGCCAAGGCAGTGTAAGTATGCGTGGTTTAACAGGTGAATACACCCTGTTACTTATTGATGGTAAACGCCAAAACAACCATGGCGATATTTATCCAAACAACTTTGGTGGTAACGCGTTTAACCACGTACCTCCGGTCGATGCCATTGAGCGCATTGAAGTAATTCGCGGCCCTGCATCAACGCTTTATGGTGCAGATGCACTGGGTGGTGTAATTAATATCATCACTAAAAAGCACACTGACAGCTGGAGCGGTGCAGTATCTTTTAGCCGTTCATTACAACAAAACGATGATTTTGGTGATGACATTACCACTGACTTTAGTGTGATGGGTCCGCTTATCAAAGACGTATTAAGCTTAGGTGTACGCGGCAGCGTTTACGAGCAACAAGCATCATCGCCAACATTTGAACCAGCAACCGATCCTAATGGTGTTGTACATGCTCGTTCATTAGGTTTTGGTAGTGGCGGTCGTACCGTTGATAATACAAACGAGCAGTATGGTTTTACTTTAACTTATACACCGTTTGAGTCGCATCATTTACGTTTTGATTACGATAACTCAAGCCAAGTGTACGACAACACGCCAAGCTACGACATTGAGTCAGGCACCATTACTTACCCGCTTGGTACTAAAGATAACATTGAATCAATTTGGCAAGACCGCCGCGGCCAAGTAAACCCGCGCGCAGGTTATGCGGCAGACCAAGAGTTTGACCGTGAATGGTGGTCACTCAGTTATGATGGTGAACTTAATTGGGCAACGATTAAAGCCTCTGTATCTTATGTTGATACGCAAAACAATGGCCGTACTTTACCACTGAGTGTAAGTGAGCGATTAGAGCTGCAAGCTATGTACGATGGTACTGGCGAATACGAAGGAATGGACGAGCAAGCACGTAAAGACTTAGCCGAAGAAACATTCTTACCGCGCCCTGCTCGCCCACTTGAAAGCAGCCAATATACCTATGACTTACGCTTTGATATTCCTATCACAGGTAGCTTTGGTAGCCATAACCTAGCAATTGGTGGTCAGCTTATCGACGGTGAATTAAAAGACGGCGTATTTGGCCTTGAAAGTGACCAAGCAGGTCAAGTACAAGAGCAAAACATGTACTCAATCTTTGCCGAAGATAACTGGATGGCAACTGACAACTTCACCTTTACATTAGGTGCTCGTTACGATGACCATGATGTATTTGGCAGCCAAGTATCACCTCGTGTTTACGGTGTATATAACCTCTCTGACACTTGGACCTTAAAAGGGGGTGTGAGTACAGGTTATAAAACGCCGCAAACCACTGATCTTTACGACGGTATCACCGGATTTGGTGGTCAGGGCACAAGCCCATTTGCGGGTAACCCAGATTTAGAACCAGAAACCAGTGTGAACTCAGAAGTTGCACTGTACTGGACTTCGCTTGATGGCGATCACAACATTAATGTGACTTACTACAACACCAAATTTGAAGACAAGATTGCCCGCGGCGACACTATTTTAAGCTGTGAACAAACTAACGATGTTCGCCCTTGTGTGAACTTAGGTCAGTACGATCAACTTGGCTACGATAGCTACAGCCAAAAGATCAATATCGACGAAGTAGACCTTCAAGGTGTTGAAATTGCGGGTCAATACACTATTACTAAAACAGTGTCTGTTAACGGTAACTACACGTGGACTGATAGCGAACAAAAGAGCGGTCCTGAACAAGGTCAGCCATTAACTAACTCAGCTGAGCACATGGCAAACCTTACCCTAAACTGGGAAGCGACTGACTTTATGAACTTATACCTACAAGGTGTATATCGTTCAGACCGTTACCGCGGTTGGGATAACGTGCACGACAAAGCGCTTTACTACAAAAACTACAATCTACTTAATTTAGGTGCGCAGTTTTATGTAAATGAGTACGTGCAAATCAATGCCCGCGTAAACAACCTATTAGACGAAGATTTCACCTCATATAGCACTAGCTATACCGACCTAAATGGCGATGGTGAGTATGAATACCTAACAGGTCGCGGTGTAATTAGTGAAGTCACATTCACAGACGACTACAACGTTAAAGATAAAGGCCGTAATTTCTGGATTGGCGTTACCGCTTACTTCTAAGAAAACTCCCTGAAAATAGACAGCATGCAGTCATGTGCTGTCTATTTTTCTAGCTACACAATTACTCCTACTGTCAGTATTCTTTTTACTGTCACTAAACTGCCAACTTCACACACTAAGCTGATGATACCTGCGTAAGCTTATTTGTTAGTCTATGGAACATATCCTTACAGCCAGTGGTATCTGTATTAGTTATCAAGATGAAGGCGATAAAAATGCGCCGGTGATCATCTTAATTATTGGCTTAGGTGCTCAATTTACCGTTTGGCCAGAGTCGCTTTATTTTGGCTTGGTAGAAAAAGGCTTTCGGGTTATTCGTTTTGATAATCGTGATGCAGGGCTATCCTCATCGTTAGATGAGTTAGGCAAGCCGAGCCTGGTGAAGCATTGGCTTAGCCGCCGATTACCTATTCGCTCAAAGCTGCCCTATTCGCTCGATGACATGGCTCGCGATGTAAAAGAATTAATGGATGCACTGGCTATCAAAAAAGCGCACTTAGTGGGGGCTTCGATGGGTGGCATGATTGCGCAAATTGCCGCGGCAAAGTATAAAAAACGTGTACTGAGCTTAACTTCAATTATGTCGAGTAGCTCGCCGTTATCGTTTTCGGGTTCAAACATTAACCTGCTAGTAAAGCTCGCTAAAATACGCCCCCGAAGCAGTAATAAAGAAGCCGCGATTGATTACAATGTTAGGCTCAACCAACTCATTGGCAGCCCAGCCTACCCACAAGATGAACACGCTTTATACGCCAACGCACAGCGCTATATTGAGCGGGCCCACACGAATCAAACAGGCTTTAAACGTCAGCTTGCAGCCATTGCCGCAACGCCTTATCGCGAGCAATTACTAAAAAAGATTAAAGCCCCCACATTAGTAATTCATGGCAGCGCTGATCCTGTTATGCCACTGTCTGCGGGTATCAACACCGCACTGTTAATAAAGCGCAGTAAGTTAAAAGTTGTGCCTGGAATGGGCCATGATTTTCCGCCCGCTTTAATGAAAAAAATGACTAAGTGGATTGCTAAACACGCAGCTAAAGTCAGCGCCAAAAAAGCCGCTAAAAAGCCCTAAAAGCATGATAGAATTATCATACAATTTATAAGGTTAGCGTTTTATGTTGCGTGTATTTTTTAGTCTGTTTTTAATTATCCCTTGGTTAAGCTTTGCCGGTGTGTCACTAAGCGAGCAGCGCATTATTTATCAGGGCGAAATTAGTGCCAAAAACAATCAACATGTTGCACAGCTTTTGGCTGAGCAGCCAAGCATAAACAGCATACAAATTACCAGTGGTGGCGGAAACGTTGATTTAGGTATGGACCTCGCCGAATTAATTTTGGCGCATAATTTAAAAGTTCATATAAAACAATTTTGCTTTTCGTCGTGTGCGAATTACGTATTGCTTGCAGGAAACCCTACCACCATAGCTAAGAGCGCCATTGTCGGTTGGCACGGCGATGCCGCTTCGGCTCGCTGGCGAGATAGCGATATTGATGCCATGGTAAGCCATTTAAAAGAGCCAGAAAAAACAACCAAGTGGCACTCTTTACGCACTCATTACGATGAAATAATCGCAAAAGCCGTGGCTCGTGAAAAAGCCTTTTATGCAAAACGCGGGGTTAATCATGACTTGCTAACGATTGGTTTATCTAAAGAGCTAAAACGTGCAGCTGTGGCACAAAAAGCCAGAGGCTGGAGCTACTCAAAAAAAGCACTCAATACACTGAATGTGAATAATATTGAGTTTGCAGACTGGCAGCCCCGCTCGGCAAAGAACTTTCCGTTACTAATAATTAGTGAGCTTGGGGATTAGCTTTTGTAATCACGGATATAACGGTAATCAAATTCGGTGTCATCTAGAATGTCGCAATAATCACGAAAATCATTACTCTGCATTTGCTGAATATCGATGATCACCGACTGCTCTGTTACGAGCTTTTTAAAGCTTTGCAATAGCGTACGTCCTTGCTTTGCATCTATATGGCAACCGAATTGATAAATGTCATATAACCGAGCGAACTGATCACCGCTCTGTCTTGAGCTTGCCATGAGTGCTTCACCACGCTCAAAAGCAAGCATTCTTCCCAGAATAAATTGCGCTCTAGGTTCATTTTTATGTTCAACGAGATAACGTAAAATAGTTTCTGATTTAAATGTATCTTGCGGAAAATTCCCTTGATAAACGCCTCGTTCATCAAAGTGACGACCGGAATAATAGGCAAAAGCATAGCTAAATGCTTTTTTGTCAGACAAGGTTGCAAGAAACTCATCATCCGTCGGAATATGTTTTGCTCTAAACTTAGCAGCTTGATGTTGCTCTTGTTCTACCTGTTTTTCAATAGACAAATACTGCTGGTGAGCAAATGCACCAACGGCGCCTGCAAAACTCAAACATGATGTAGCAATTAGGGTACTCGGTAATACTACCAACCAATGATTTTTAATTTTTTTATACCCTGCCAGCTCACCGGATTCATACACCTCAGCAAATAACTTATGGTCAATAAATGGAATGCTTTTACGTGCAATAAATGCTGCTGACCAAGAGCCAAGTGCAAATAACAAAGCATAAATTGATAAAGACAATGTACCGCTGATCAAAACCTCTGAACTGAGCGCAACAGCGATTACAGATAGGTATGCAATAAGTGAAATAACTGAAAAGATACGATCATAGCCACGCCCATGAATACGAACGGCTAGGCCAACGAGTACGCCGCTAATCACTAACATTACTGGCCCAATAGCACTTTTAATTGAAAATACTGTGATCCATAAAATAATGATTGGGATACTCCAGCACGCTACGCCGATTGCGGCTGCAAGTGGACTTTGCTTAACTAGCTTTTCTTTAACTTGCTCTCGACTCTGCTCAGTAACAGACATATCAACTCCGTTTTGGTTTTATTATTTTTTCCTGTAAAACAAAGTGATTCTAACTAGAACAGCTGATTATAAAAAGAGGAACATAAATTTTCGTGGTACAAAAAAAGCCACTTCGCAGTGGCTATTTTAAATAGGCTTTAACTAAACACTAAACTGATGCCATGGGCCTGTTATAGCAAGTGTTTTTGACGGTGAGTAAACGTTCACAAACAGTGTGCTACCATCTGGTGAAAAACAGGCACCTGCCAGCTCGGTTTGCGCCACTAATCGGGCAAAATTATAAACTTGCCCATCTGGTGTCACACCACGAAGATGGTTATCAACCACATCGGTGTACTGGTCTTCACAAACAATTAAATGACCATTAGGTGACACGGTTAGGTTATCGCCAAAGTTGTAAAGGGTTTTGCTAGTACTTTCGACAAACAACGAGATTTTACCTGGTTGCTGTGCTTCTTTATCTGTGCCCTCAAATTCTGATGGCTGATATTTCATAACCTGACCAAGTTGTTTTTTACCGCCATTGGTACAGCAGAAATAAAGCTCTTTATCACCCCAGTGAATACCTTCACCGCGAGCAAATAGTGCCGCACCTTGTTTATAGCCCCGCAGGCGTAAGTCGTCTTTCGGGCTTTCAGGGTTATCTAGATTGACCCACTCAACCTCAAGCTCTTGATGTAGCCCCATAGCTTTATTATTCCAGTTACGGCTATCGAATTGTGGCTTACCTTTTACCACCATAGCTTGTAATTGCCCGCCTTTATGCAGCTTGCCATATTCATTTGGAATAAAACGATAAAAGACGCTATCACCTTTGTCTTCTGTTAAATAAACAATGCCCGTACGCGGATCAACAGCAGCCGCTTCGTGGTTAAATCGACCCATGGCTTTTAATGGCTCAGGTTTAATTAAGCCTTTGCTATTTGCGGGTACTTCAAAAATATAGCCGTGGTCTTGATTAAATCCATCGGCTTTAGTATCGGTGGTTTCTTCGCACGTAAGCCAAGTGCCCCATGGCGTAATACCGCCAGAACAGTTACGAATAGTGCCAACCAATGACAGGTATTCTTGCTCTTTTTGATGGGTTTTTAAGTTATAAACGATATGACTTGTGCCACCCGGTAACGCCACACCGTCACTGTTAGTATCAAAAGCCAGAGGTGTTTTATGATTGGCAATACTTGCTTCAGCTTTCGCTAAGTCTTTTGGCTTTAGCTCATGGTTTCGCACTAATGCAACACGGTCATTACCAAGTGCTAGACAGCCCATGCCATCGGCTTTATCGGGTACCGTAAACCCATCAGACATTTTCTCACCTAGGCTTGAAACTATTTGATAACTAAAGCCCTCGGGTAAGTCGAGCAATTTATCTGGATCAGGAATTAACGGACCAAAGCCGACAGCCGTTGTTTTTAAATCACCTAACGACACCTTACCTATGGCACTTTTTGATAATCCTAAAAAGGCTAATGTGCCCGCCCCTACTAAAAACTCTCGACGTGAAACCATGCTAACTCCAAGCTAAAACCAGCTTTATCATACAAATAAAAAAGGCATTATAAAGCAATGAAACGATAAAAAGTTACATTATCACAATATTCACGAAATTGTCATAAAGCACTACTCTTTGATGATTGCTAGTTGCTCATTAGGTAGCAGCACAATTAAGTAACCACGCTGCTCTAAGTTACAAAAATCAAATTCAAAACCTGCAATTTGTAAGTCACTAGCGCAATGAGTTAGCGGTATATAAGCTGTTGCTGTTGCTTCAGTTAATTCACTATTAGCAAGTTTATAGCTGTAGTTCGTATTGCCGATAAAACTAACCAGCCTAACCACAGGGTAATCACCACTATCTACAGCCTCAGTGCGTGTTAAAAAAGCCAGTTTCAGCGTTTCGCCATCCATATAACTGATCACATAATTAGCTATATCACTAACAACCCACTTTTGTAGATGAGCTTTTATTTCAGCATCATAAAAAGCTGCAAAGCCAACCTTTGAGACCACTGAACGCTTAAAGTTAAGCTTTTCAAAACCACCGTAGCCATCGATTGATTGTTGGAAGTTCTGCTCCTTATAAATTGCGCTTGTTGGTGTGTTGTTTCGTAGGTTCATCATATAAAAATCAACTGGGTACTCGCTAAAGTTATAAACATAATAGTCATTTTCATAGACACCTTGGTATAAATCGTCTTCGTCAAACACTTCCTCTCCAGCGCTATTGCAACCAGTAAGTAAGAGTAAAATGCATAATCTCAGTAGATAATTCATTGCTCATCCCTTTTTCTAAAAACGATAATTTATAGTTGCAGCGAATTGCTGCTTGGCAGTTTCACCCACGAGCGGGCTTTTTTTGATAGCTGAGTCAAGTTGCTCATACCGCAAGCTCGTAAAAACAGACCACTGCTCATTAAAAACATAAGTCAGGTTTAGCGAGGTAAATGGGTTAAGGGCTGCACTTGGCTGATATTTATATCTGCCAAACTCAGGGGCGATATTGCCATTAGCTATGCCATACAGGTATTGAGTGTATTTTTTATCTTGCCAATAAAAACCGAGATCAGCACTTAGCTGTAACCCTAATCCTTGGCCATAAATCGGTAGGTTATAGCGGGCAAGAAACGTAAGTCCATCGGAGTGATTCGAAATATCTTGCGCTAAACGAACAAAAAGCTGTTTATATTGCAGCTGAGTTCTGAAGGTTAGCTCACCTTTGCCGTCTTTATAGTCAGTGAAAACCTCATCATCCGACAACTCATCACTAAAGATTAAACTGCTATCGTAGGTTTCATCTCGGAAACTAAGCCCCATTGACGCTTCAAATTCTGCGCCTTGTAAAAAGGCATATTGCACTAAGCCATATTTAGGCCCTATGCGCCAGTTGCCTTTTCGGGCGTTGAAGTATGGCAAGACCATGGTTTGAATATCGTGATCTCGCCATGCTGTATCAATGGCCAATTGTGCAGCACCGACCTCCATTTGCCATTGCTGTGATTGCTCATCGGCCTTGGCATCATCAACAAATAATGCTGCTAAACAATAAGCTGCTATCAACAGATAAGAAAAAAGACTATTTCGCAGAAATTCATGTTTGGTCATGATAATGTCCCTATATTGGTGTTTTAATGCAGTTTAACGCCTCACCATTAGGGCTGACTTGCTGCAAATGTCACATATTTAATCGTGACATTTGTCATATACATAAACGAATAATTGCGGATTAAACTAAGCGTATGAACAAACTCTTGCAAACGTTGATACATCGAAGCGATTTCATACTCTCAGCAATCACCTGGGGGTTTGTGTTTATTTATACTCTGCACGCTTGGTCGCAAAGAGCAGAGTCGGCGCAGCTAAGTTTTAGTACAATAAATACGTTTTTGATCAGTGTGTTATTTATAAGCTTTTTTGCTTTTTTAATTTATTTTGAGTTTTTCAGATCACGATTTAAGCACTATCAAACCCGTATTTTGAACTTCACTATCGCTAATGTTGTGCTATTGATGTGGCTATTTAATATTGGCTTTGTTGCAATTCTATTGATCATCTTCTTAGTTAAATTCAGCGATTACGAGCCAAACAAAGCCAGCCTCTATTTACTCATTTGCCTGCCCTTTTTGATGGCGCTGACGCTTCACTATGGCTTTGATAAGCAATTTGTATTGCTCAACGGGTTGGCTTTCACTTTATACAATAGCTTTGCCTATCGCTTTGCTACTCGGCTTATTTCTGAGCGTAAAGCCAAAGAACAAGCAGCCCATTTATTACGTGAATTAAAAGCAACTCAAGCGCTTTTAAACGACACCGCAACTCGCGATGAACGTATTCGTATTGCCAGAGATTTACATGATACCCTTGGCCACCACCTTACAGGACTCAGTATTCACTTAGAAGTCGCCAATCATTGTGCTAATCATGAAGCACCAAAACACATAACTAAAGCACAGCAAATTACCCGCTTGTTATTAAATGATGTGCGTGACTCTGTCTCGTCAATGCGAGAAAACCAAACCATTGATTTACATGCATCGCTTAACTCACTGTGCAGCCATGTTACAGGCTTAAATGTCACACTCAATTACGATGAAAATATAAAAATAAGTGATACGTTATTGGCACAAACGTTATTTCATACTGTGCAAGAAGCGATTACGAATTGTATTAAACACAGTGATGCGACCGAGCTGTCGGTAAGCTTAGACCTCCAAGCTGATTCAGTGCATCTCACTATTTATGATAACGGCGGCGAAATGCCCAAGCTGAACTTAGGCAATGGCTTAACAGGCATGCAAGAGCGCTTAGCTTTAGTGCGAGGGGCAATCGAGTTTGAACAAAATAATAATGGGTTTGCGATTGCTGCAACGTTACCTCATAAACTTAATCCACATACTTTGGCGTAAAAAATGATTAGGGTATTACTCGTTGATGACCAAACATTATTAAGAGAAGGCTTAAAAAGCTTACTCGCCCTTAAAGCAAATATTCAAGTCGTGGCTGAGGCTGACAATGGCCAAACGGCTCTTGAGATGCTCAAGCAACATTCTATTGATGTTGTACTCCTTGATATTCGCATGCCTATTCTAGACGGTATTGGCGTACTGAAAAGTATGCAAGCACAACAGCTGAGGCAACCAGTACTGGTACTCACGACCTTTGATGATAGTGAACAAGTGCTAGAATGTATTCGCTATGGCGCTAAGGGTTATGCGTTAAAAGATATTAATTTAGAGCGCTTGGTCAGCGCCATCGAAACACTTGCTAAAGGTGGCTCAGCGCTAGCTCCTGCGATCACCGAGCGAATTTTGAATAAGCCCACTAAAACAACCGATACTTCTTTAGCAACTCCTGATAAATTAAGTAAAAGCGAGCTTAGAGTGCTCAATTTAATCGCTGCAGGCTATTCAAATAGTGAAATCGCCGAGGCACTTTATAAGTCTGAAGGGACTATCCGTAATCAAGTGTCTTTTATTCTCAGAAAGCTAGATGTACGTGATAGAACCCGTGCAGCATTAAAAGCAATTGATCTAGGTTTGATATAATTGCAAATCATTTTTAATCTCATTAAGCTTTTATCATACAAGTAAATCGCTTAAACTAAGGCTTAATTTTATTTAAAGAAGCAACCACTATGTTCCTAAAATCAAAAACATTTATTGCATTCTCATTGGCGCTTTTAAGCTTTAGCCAACACGCCTTTAGCTTACAGTTTGGCAATCAAGTCGACAGTGACAAACTCATTAAAATTTCGACGGTTATGGCCTCACCAGACGATTACCTTGCAAGTCCAATTACCGTGGAAGGGACTATCACTGGGGTATGCGAAAAACGTGGTTGCTGGATGACACTTGCATCTGACAAGCGCTTTGAAAACTTACGTATCAAAGTTGAAGATGGCGACATGGTGTTCCCGATGACGGCTAAAGGTAGTAAAGCTATCGTAACTGGTAAACTCGATAAAATTCAGCTTAGCCTTGGCCGCACTAAAGCGCTACTTGCTCACAAAGCGCAGCAAGCCGGCGAAAGCTTTGATGCAAACTCAGTGACTGAAGCAATGGCTATTTATCAGCTCGTACCGAGCGGAGTTGAAATCATTGAGTAACAAATCAAGTATCAACTGGTTTAAGTTAAACAGAAACTTACACCGCGATATTGGTTACTTTTGTGTTGGTTTAGTGATTATCTTTGCGGTTTCTGGCATTGCAGTGAACCACAAAGATGATTGGAACCCAAACTACAAAGTAAGCCACCAGCAAATCAGTGTGAGCGATGAAACTTGGCAATTAGATAATGACGAGTTGCTGATTGAGCAAATTATCTCTCATGCTGATGTAAGCGAGCCGGTAAAGGCCTCTTATTGGGTATCGCCGCAAGAGTTTAAGGTGTTTTTAAAAAACGGTAACAACCTCAGCCTTAAACTCAATCAAGATATCATAAACTATGAAGCCATTGAGCCTCGTCATGTATTTCAAGCATTTAACCGCTTACACTTGAACGAGACAACCGCTTCTTGGGTGATTTTTTCTGATATTTTTGCTGGGCTGCTGCTGTTTTTAGCAATCAGCGGCTTGTTTATGATCAAAGGTAAAAATAGCCCATGGGGCAGCCGCTCAGTATTAGTGATTAGCGGTATGCTACTCCCCGCTGCTTATGTATTTTTATAAACTAAAGTTCCTGTTGCCATTCTAGCAAACAGCGATGGCAACATTATTTTCAATTAATTTAATCCTCACCCACTTTTTGACACAGCTTTTTTAAAATAACTATTCGCAGAATCCTCACTTTGCTTAAGCATTTTATAGCAGCTCAAAGTGTGTTTACTTAGCTCTTAAAACCTCTCACCTACCTATTATAGTTTTCTTAAATGATGGCTTTATTGCTTTTATTTGTGAGCATTTTCACCGAAAAAGCAAAAGAACGCTGCCAAATAGAACCTAAAAAAGGGACTAATTTAGTTGTAATTTATGACTTAATTACAATTATTTATTACTAGATAAAACAAAAAATAAAACACCTTCAACCTACAAAAGGTAATTAAATTGTAAAGTAAATTAATGATTTATTATTATTGATATTGAGAATCACTATCATTACGATCCCGATTCAACTTAGCTAAGAAGGAATTGAGTCGTGAATCAATTAGCCCCCGTGCATAATGCTCATTCATCAATAAACGTTGATGAACAGCCCCATGCGTTTATTTTTAACGAAAATAATTTACTCAAATATGAGATGGCTTCAATGCAAACACTGTCGCTTATCCATCAAGCACTGCGTTCTGCAAAACAAGTTCATTCTGGTGTCTGTCATAAGGAGCTCAGTAAACAAATTGCCAGTGTTGAACTAAGTCAACCTCTCAATAACGTTGAGCAAGCGCTAGGCGAAATAAAATCTCTATATTTAGATCATGCAGTCTACTTTCATCATCCAAAATATGTTGCCCATCTAAACTGCCCCGTTGCTTACCCCGCGGTGATAGCCGAACAGTTATTAACTGCTATAAATTCTTCGTTAGACACCTGGGACCAAAGTGCTGGCGGGACGCTCATTGAGCAAAAGTTAATTGACTGGAGTATCGAACGCATTGGCTTAAGTGCTGCTGCCGATGGCATATTCACAAGTGGCGGCAGTCAATCTAATTTAATGGCATTGTTACTTGCTAGAGATCATGCAGCAGAGCGCTTATCAGGGCACCTTATTCGCGATTTTGGTTTAGGTCCAGATGCTCATCGCTACCGTATTTTTTGCTCTGAAGTCAGCCATTTTAGTATTCAAAAGTCAGCCGCTTTACTGGGTCTTGGCTATAACGCGGTTGTTCCTGTTGCTGTTGATAAAGAGTTTAAAATGGACCTAGCCGCACTTGATGCAGCGATTGATGAATGTAAAGCACAAGGCAAGATTCCGATAGCGCTTGTTGCCACTGCAGGCACAACTGACTTTGGTTCAATAGACCCTATCGATAAGCTAAAAGCACGGTGCAAAGCTGATAATTTATGGCTTCATGTCGATGCCGCTTATGGCTGTGGACTACTTGCCGCTGATGATCACCGTCACTTACTCAATGGCATTGAACAGGCTGACTCGGTGACGTTAGATTACCACAAATCATTCTTACAACCTGTCAGTAGCAGTGCATTTATTGTTGCTAATAAAAAACAATTTAAACATTTAACTCATCATGCTGATTATTTAAATCCGTTTAACGACAACCCACAAGCAGCACCAAACCTTGTTGATAAAAGCATTCAAACGACTCGCCGTTTTGATGCCTTAAAACTTTGGCTAACTTTACGCATTATGGGCCACGAACAGATTGGCAAAGTGTTTTCTTCTGTTATGGCATTAGCCCGTAGTAGTTATGTGGCACTCAAACAAGACCCAGAATTTGAGCTAATTCACCAACCTGAACTCAGCACTTTAGTGTTTCGCTTTAACGATAAAAGCCTCAGTGATGAGCAATTAAACCTGCTTAATTATCAAATTAAAGATGAGCTATTCAAACAAGGTGAGTGTGCCATTGCTCGCACCAAATTTAGAGGTATCAACTACTTAAAGTTCACGTTACTTAATCCAAACACACAAATTGAAGACATTAAAAGCATTGCAGCTGATATTAAAGCCTGCGCCTACAGCATCAAGGCACGCCTAAAAGTTGAGGAAACTAGCCATGAATAAAGTATACGATTTAATTGCCGTGGGTCTTGGTCCGTTTAACCTCAGCTTAGCATGTTTAGCTGAACCAATTGAAACACTTGATTCGCTATTTTTAGAACAACGTGATGAATTTAATTGGCATCCTGGGCTTATGCTCGATGGTGTTACGTTACAAACACCGTTTATGTCTGATTTAGTTACATTGGCAGATCCAACCAATCCATACAGCTTTTTAAACTACGCGAAACAACAAGGTAAGCTGTATCAGTTTTATATTCGAGAAAGCTTCTTTTTACTACGTGAGCAATACAACCAGTATTGCCAATGGGCAGCAAGCCAATTAAGTAACATACAATTTGGTCATAAAGTCATTCATAGCCAGTTTGATCACACTAAGCAGCTCTATGTACTCACTGTCGAATCAGCAAAGCAAACTAAAACGCTTTATTGTCGCCACCTGGTACTAGGCACAGGTCCCTCACCTTATTATCCACCCGCTGTTCAGGCAGAAGATACACAGCTCTGCCATGCCACTGAATATCTGTATAAACGGGATGAGTTAGTAAATAGTAAGAGCATTACTGTGATTGGCTCAGGTCAAAGTGCTGCTGAAGTATTTTATGATTTGTTGTGTGACATTAAACAGCATAACTACCAACTCAATTGGGTAACGCGAGCGCCGCGTTTCTTTCCTCTTGAGTACACGAAACTCACGCTAGAAATGACCTCTCCAGAGTATGTTGATTACTTTTATAACCTAGAACAGACAACCAAACAGGAGTTACTAGCCAAGCAACGTAATTTATACAAAGGCATCAACTCAGAGTTAATTAATCAGATTTATGATCAGCTCTACCAACTTGATATTCAAGGGGTAAACCGAGCAAGGTTACTAACCAACAGCGAGCTCATTAAAAAACAAGGCAGTAAGTTAGTTTTTAGACACAGTGAACAACAGGCTGAATTTAGCTTACATAGTAATCAGGTCATTATGGCAACAGGTTTTAGTTATCAGTTACCCGATTTTCTAAGTGGCTTAATGAGCGAAATAAATTGGCTAGATAACGGGTGCTTTGCTGTTGAGCGAAATTATAGTATCGACAAGCTTCAAAGGCTGTTTGTACAAAATGCTGAGCTACACAGTCATGGTTTTGTAACGCCAGATCTGGGCATGGCCTGCTATCGAAACAGCCATATTCTGCGCTCAATCTTAGGTTATGCCCCCTATCCTGTTGAAACGCAAATTGCCTTTCAAGAGTTTGGTTTACCCGATGTTGTCAACGAAAAACAGAAGCAAATAGCATGAAACAACCCGCATTAAAGTCAAGCTTGGTGTTGCTGACGATTATTTCTGTTGTTTGCGACACCATGATTTTGCCCTTTTACCCGCAGTTTTTTAGTGCCCAATTTGGTTTGCAATCAAGTAATCACATTGGTGCCTATATTGCTGTTTGCTGCATCACCGTGATGTGTGCTTTCCCTGTATGGGCGAAAATAGCACAGCACGTGCATGAACTGTATTTATGGGTGATCACCCAAATAATTGCAGGGCTATTGGGTGTTGCGTGCTTTTATAGCGAAAACGTGTGGAGCTTTTGGCTGTTATCACAGCTCATGCTGGTATTTAAAGCAAGTTACCTGCTTATTTATCCCTTTGTTCTAAGTATCGAAGAAAAACAACAGCACCTCGGTGTCGTTGCTTTATTTAGCGTGCTTTTACACTTTGGTGGTATTGGCGGTGCTTTATTAGGTGGCTTGATCATTCAAAGTATTGAGCCGCGCTTTTTATATTTAGTGATGGCTGCGGGTGACTGCTTACAAGTTATGCTCTGCTTGTATTTAATTTACTTATTAAAAGTAAGCTACAAGCCGCGAGAATTAAGCGCATCATCAGTAAAACGACAGCGTTTCCCTGGCTACATTATTCGCTTAGGAGTTATATCTATGGGCGTGTACTTCAGCATGTTCTTAGCAACGCCATACTTTACGCTACTTTGGCAACAAGTAAGCGAATTTAACAACGCTCTTTTAGCTGGCGCTGTGTTTGCTATCCCTGCTTGGGTTGCACTTATCATTTTGATTACAACCAAAAACAAAGCCGAAACCAATAAGCACAGTAAAACAATCGCTTATGCACTTGTGTTGAGCAGTATCGGCCTATTTATACAACTTAGTTCACACTGGCAATGGCTTGTGTTCGGCCGTGTTGTATTTGCTATTGGGCTATTTTTACTAACCGTGCGTCTACAAGTCATGTTGTTTGCAATGAGCGAACCACGTTTTTACTCAAGCGACTTTGCCAAGCTTCATTTTATGCAAAATATCGGTGTCATCTGCGCCTCATTTTTAGTGGGAGATTTAGTATCTCGCTTTGAACTTAACACCCCATTACTGACAGGTTCTGTCGGCTTTGCCATCACTTTATGTTTGTTTTATCTGCTTTTTTTACGCAACAAACATACCTCAACAGACCCTATTCACAGTTATTAATTTTTAAGAGAACACGATTATGAAAAACATCACTGAAACTCCTATCAAGCACGCTTTGCTTGGTGATGTAAAAATCAGAACATTAAACCCTGAACACGATCTAACAACTATTACCCCTTGGCTTAAACATCCCCAAGCTCAATTTTGGGGAGCAATGGAACATTCACCCGAAGAAATTTTAGAATTTTATACAACACTCAATAAAGATGAGGCTCAACAAGCCTATTTGCTTGAAATAAACCAAACACCCATTGCTTTAATTGAGATTTACAAACCACAAATACTGAAACTTGAGAACCACCTAGCGCTTAAAAACGGCGATTTGGGCATGCATATTTTACTCGCTCCAAAGCAGTTCTCTGTTGCAGGGTTTAGCCTTGCTGTTATGCAGTCGGTATTAGAGTTTATGTTTAATACCCTCTCATGTGAGCGAGTGATTGTGGAGCCAGATGTAGCCAATCATAAAATTCATCGCCTTAACTTAAAGGCAGGTTTCAGCCATCATAAAGTTATTAAATTAGGTGAGAAAACTGCATTACTAGGTAGTTTAGAAAAAGATCATTTTAATTACTTACAGCATCTTTCGTCTCGATTCGACACTTCACAGCAAGGTCCCGCAGTGCAACAAGCAACGCCATCTTGCAGTACCTCACATCTAGACCAACAAGCGTGGCAATACGCAAACCGTTTACTGATTGCCAAAATGCTCAGTGAGTTTTATCACGAACGACTATTTAGCTACGACAGTGAAAAACCAAACCATTACGTGTTGCATACCATGGGTGGGCAAAGCTATCAGTTTAAAGGTGAATCAATGCTGCTTAATCACCTACAAGTAGATCCAAATAGCATTACTAAAATGGCGCTTAACCACAGCCAGCCATTAGACGCTATCTCGTTTGTACTTGAGTGTAATGACAAGTTAAACATAGACAAATCAATGCTTGGCACCTACCTCGAAGAACTCGCGAGCACACTCAGTGGCTTTGCATTTAAATTTAAAAATAATCGCTATAACGCTCAGCAATTAGCAGACGCAGATTTTCAGCTGATCGAAACCCAAATGACCATGGGTCACCCAAGCTTTATTGCCAACAATGGCCGCATTGGTTTTAACTCACAAGATTTTCACCAATATACCCCAGAAGCCGCAAACCCATTTCAAATAATATGGCTTGCGTGCCACAAACAGCATACCACCTTTAAAAGTACCGATGATTATAAATACGAGAGCTTGATTGCCGATGAGCTTGATGTAGCTGAGCGTTTGCGCTTTGAAAAAGCACTAACTGAGCAAGGTTTAAAGCCAAGTGACTATCTGTTATTTCCTATGCACCCATGGCAGTGGTTCAACAAATTAGTCCATGTTTATAGCTATCATATCTCGCAAAAACACATTGTGTGCTTAGGCTACTCGCAAGATAGTTATTTACCGCAGCAATCAATTCGTACCCTGTATAACATCAGCAAACCACACAAATGCTATGTTAAAACCGCCTTATCGATTTTAAATATGGGCTTTATGCGGGGCTTATCGAGCGCCTATATGAAAGTAACTCCGGCAATAAATCAATGGTTGTTCGACTTAGTAAACCAAGATAGCTATTTAAAATCCCTGAAGTTTCAACCTTTAAGAGAAGTCGCAACCCTTGGCTTTGATGAGCAGTATTACACACATCCTGCGCTTGGCGATAACCCTTATAAGAAAATGATGGCGGCTCTTTGGCGTGAAAATCCTGCTCAATATATGGACGAGAATGAAAGCCTTGCCACTATGGCAAGTCTACTTCATATCGATAGCGAAGGCCGTTCATTTGTAAGTGCTAAAATTGCCAAATCGGGGCTAAGTGCTGATAAGTGGCTAGCCCACTACTTACAGGCTTATATGACACCATTGCTACATTGTTTTTACCAGTATGATTTAGTCTTTATGCCACATGGTGAAAACCTCATCATTCGATTTAACAATCATGTTCCGGTAGGCGTATTCATTAAAGACATTGGTGAAGAAATTGCCTTATTAAATAGTAACATCGAGCTGAATGATGAAATAAAGCGGATTAAGGTAACCATTCCAGAAGGCGTTGCCGTGTTGTCTATTTTTACTGACATTTTCGATTGCTTCTTCCGCTACCTTTCGGCAATTTTAGTAACTGATGGCCTACTGACCGAACAACAATTTTGGCAAGCCGTCGCCGATACAATTGTTCAGTATCAGGCGAGCCACCCAGCGCTAAAAGACAAGTTTGCTGAGCATGATTTATTTGCTGAGTCATTCCCATTGTCATGCTTAAACCGCTTACAGCTGCGTAATAATCAACAAATGGTTGATATTACCGACCCAGCTTCAAGCTTGCAGTATGCAGGTGATTTGCAAAACCCATTGGCGCAATATGCACTTGCAAACACAACAGCATAATAAGCTTGAGTTAGCCTTACGTCAGCAGTGTTCACTGCTGACGTTCTTAACTCCAACAAACGATGAACAATGGTTTAGCAGTCAATGTTTAACTAGCAAGCAACTAACCGATTTGGCTAACGCTATAAAATTAAGAGGGACAAATGTTACTGAGGGATATGTCGCAATCAATCTCTACTTACAACTGAGCTGGCAAGTTATTTACTTATTAGTAGCCAGTGTAGAGCACCTTGGTTGCATTCCTGATCTGGTCAATATTAAGCAGCGGGTAACGGGCTCACATATTTATGGTTTGGCTAATTTAAATATCATGGTTCAACAAGACTCTTTTAATAATGCAGATTTGATAGAACTGGCAGCCAATCATTTAATTGATCACCAGCACGCTTGGTATAATAACGTGCCATTGCAATACAGGTTAAATGAAGGGTTATTAAAGCGTTTACAAAGTGATACTTTCCACGCAGCGTTAATCGCTTGCTGGCCAGAGAAATCGATAGAATTTATAGCAAAGCGTTTTCAACCATGGCAAAAGCTATGTGGTAAACATCGCTTTCGTGATCAAAACAATACGCTGACATTTATGCGTAAAACCTGCTGCTTACACTACCAACTTGTAGCCGCTGATTATTGCGCTAACTGCCCGTTAAACAAAAAAGGCACTAGCGCTTGCTAATGCCTTTTTCTCGAAAAGCCGAACCTAGAACCTAAATTCAAAGTTTACATTTGCCGCTGTCTCGCTTTCACTGCGATCAAACCAGTTCATCGATTTATAAACAGCTTCACCTGTAATAGCGAACCAATGCGTAAATGCATATTCAAGTGCAATGCTGACACCTGCATTATGACCATCGTAATCAGCACTAAAATCAAGGCACTGCTCTGGCGTATCACTGCATGCACCCGATAAAAATACATCACCTTCCTCTGTACGGTAATACATTTGGGTATAATCAACATCGATAGTGCCTTTTTGATAAAAGACACTGCCGTATAATAAGGCTTTTGAGCTTAAGCGGTATCCTGAAATGAGTGCAATATCATAAGTATCGTGCGATAAATCCCAATCATAGGTATCGTCATCATAATTACCCGCTAATAGTGGACCATACCCCGCATCTTCACTGCGAATATAGCCAAGGCTGACAGCCATAGAGAAGTTTTTCTCGACGGCCGATTCTAAAGGGCTGCCATAAAACTGATGCTTAATGGCATATTTTTCATAATCATGATCGCCACCAATACCAGCCCCTACGGTAAGCTCCGTCGAATAACCTAAGGTCATACTCATCGAAGTCGTTATCGCAGTACTCGTTGATGTACTCTCGCTGGTATCTTTCGCAATGATCTTGCTTGTATCTGTACCAACGTTTTCACGTAATTTCCTTATATATTATTATTTTAACGCGAAGATTCTAGACTAAGGCCTTATAGCTCGCAATAAATTAATAACAAAAAAGGTACAAACTCTATTGTTAAGCGCGTTCATCCTTCGGTGATTCCATCACCACGTGAGTGGTAATGGTTCGTACCTGTGGAATTGAGCCGAGTACATCTGCATGAAAGGCTTTGTAGGACTTGAGATCCGCCGTCTCAACCCTCAGCAAATATTCGAACGAGCCAGTTACATTGTGGCACTCTTTTACTTCATCAATAAACTCAAGAGCGTGTTCGAATGCTCGCTGAGATACTGTTGAGTGCTCATTTAAACCAACCCCAACATAAGCGATAAATCCTAAGCCAAAAGCCTGATTATTAATAACCGCCCGATACCCTGCAATAACCCCAAGCTTTTCTAATTCTTGCACTCTACGAAGGCATGCCGATGGTGATAAACCCACTTTATCTGCCAGCTCGGCATTGGCAATTCGGCCATTGCGTTTAAGCTCATGCAATATTCTGTCGTTAATTTTATCTTTTTTCATTTTTGATTGTGAACCTTAAACATACAAAACAACATTAAGCGCAAAAATTGCGCGTATTACAACTTATAATTGCATCTTAATTCAAATGGAGAGATAGCGATGAGTTTTGAAATTTTAACAGCCTTGGCATTATTTGCTTTGGTGTCATCAATTACCCCTGGACCAAATAACTTAATGTTGATGAGCTCAGGTGCTAACTTTGGCTTTAAAAGAACCACACCACACTTACTTGGCGTGACGCTTGGCTTTATGTTGATGCTGGTTTTGGTGGGCCTTGGCATCATGCAGCTATTTGACTTATTCCCTCCAAGCTATTTGATGTTAAAAGTATTTTGCATTGCTTACTTGCTATATCTGGCGTTTAAAATTGCCACAAGTAACGCACAACAAAAAGCCAGTAGTGAAAGTAAGCCGTTTACTTTTATTCAGGCTGCACTATTTCAATGGGTGAACCCAAAAGCCTGGGCAATGGCATTAAGCGCGGTTAGTTTGTATGCCCCAGACAAAAACCTCACCTCAGTGTTAATCGTAAGCCTCGTATTTGGCTTAATTAACCTGCCGTGTGTCAGCTCGTGGACTTTACTTGGCGAAAAGCTGCAACACTGGCTTGCCAGCCCAAAGCGCTTAAAAGCATTTAACTACCTAATGGCAATACTATTAATTGCTTCAGTGATGTTTAGTTTGTTTTAAATGAGCAAGCTTTCTTAGCTTATTTTTCACACGGCACTAAAAAATCAACATGGTAATGCTCATCATGTCGCACCCAAGATGGCTTAGTAGAAAACTGAATATGATCTTGTAAATAGTTAGCATACTTGGTTTTATAAAGCCCAGCTTGCAAGGTTGGGTCAAAGATCACCCGCCAAAGATCGTAACCTTTTGCTGTAGCCGATTTATGCAGCTCAACAATATGAGCTGCTAAAGCGGTATAATCAATCTTAAACTGTTCAAACTGACCTTGTTTATCAAATTCAATATCGTAGCCAAAACGATTAAACACATGTGTAGGCAAATGAACTGATAGCCCCTTTTCGTTAATAACAGGTGTCATAAAATCAACCGACAAACCATTTTGATGAGTTTTATGCGGGCTAAATTTCCCGCCATTTTCTAAGCCCGTTTCAGCGTATTTGTATCGTTTATCTGGATGGGATTTCTGGAGCGCTTGGTAGGCATCAACAATAATGTTTTTTACCTGCGAATGAACATACGTACGCCCTGCCAGCTCAGCCACTTTGCTGTAGCTGGTAAAGTTATCACCCTTGCTGGGTAGTTTTACTGCATTGCGTACATAGCCATTGGCAGTCGTTCCACCACAGACGCTATTAGCCAAAACCGACCCAGAGCAAAATAATAAGGCTAAAAATAAACATGTTTTCATTGCAGTAGCTTCTTTAAAAATTTAAAGCTTAGCTATCAATAAATGAACTAACGATTAAAGCATTTTTGAATCATAGGTAGGATTTAAAGGTGAGTAATTTTTCCTGTGCTAAGCTTTATTTACCTAGAGCTTTTCAGTGCGACTCATGGCTAGTAACGTAGAGAATTACTTTTACCACGGCTTTTTTGTCTTCTTACTCATTACGGTAGTAACCTGCTCCATTATAGCCACGCGCCTGATGCGCAGTAGTTTTAATAACCGCTCGATTTACTTATTTAACCTGTTTTTTTACCTTGGTGTAATTGGCTTTGCATGGCTTTGGATCCAAGACTTATTAGACCTTACGCCAAGTTTTCGCTCTGGCGTGGTGATTTATATGATTTCCATGACGTTGCTACAATTATCCATTTATAACCACGACGAACCCAGCCGATTTAATAAGATAATTATTGCGCATGGTGCTATTTTTTCTGTATTTGCCCTCCTCACTCAAAATATAAATCAACTTGCCCTTGTCGAAGCCTGCTTTACATTAAGCGTATTACCCGCACTTATTTACTTCACCACTAAACGCGCTGTATGTGAAAAGAATATTGGCAACACTGTGTTGTCAATGGCGCAATGCATTTTACTATTAGTGCCCATTTCACAGCTAAGTATTATTACCCATGAACATAACTTAGCGACCTTGTATTCATTGACCGTCATTGCCCATGCAACCGTGTTTGTTATGACTGGCCTCGGTCTCATCACCACCCTGTTGGTGGATGAAAAAAAGCGTTATTTGGAATTGTCTCTAAAAGACCCGCTTACCGGGCTCTACAATCGCCGCGGGCTGCAATTCATTATTGAACAACAGCAACTATTCAGCCCAAGTCAAACATCTAGCTTATTCGCCTGCGTAGTTGATATTGATTACTTCAAACGTATTAATGATAGTTACGGGCATGATGGCGGTGACCTTGTACTTGAAGTGTTCTCTGATCTAATGAAACAGCATTTAAATAAAGGTGACTTATGTTGCAGGCTCGGCGGTGAAGAATTTTTACTGTTGTTCTTTGCTACCGACATCAGCTCGGCTAAGCAATTTTTAGAGGGCCTACGTAAAACATTTGAAACCAGTCAAATAGCTTATCGAGAACATCTTATATCGGTTACTGCTAGCTTTGGTTTAACCAATTGGCAACCAAATGACAGCTTTGAAAGCTTAGTAAACCGCGCAGACAAAGCCGTTTATGCAGCGAAAAATAATGGTCGTAATCGCATAGAAACAAACAGCCTAAACAAGGAGTAAATAACTAGAGACGCCACGAAAGCAAATGCCTTTCTATCAATCTTGTAAATTCCAACTCTGTCACTATAATTAGCTCGTGCTTAACTTGCAATATGTAGTGCTATGTCCTTAAAAGTATTATTAAATTTTAAATTAAACTGGGTACTTTTGTGTACCAGTTTTTGGCTTTTTGCCCTGCCAATTCAGGCTAAATATGTGGTGGCAGTTGTGGGTAAAACCAAAAACGATAGTTTTTATCAGCAAGCCTTTAAAGGGTGTGAGCAATTTGCAAAACAGCATCTCGATTTTGAATGTATTTACGATGGCCCCAAAGACTTTCAAGATATTCGCACACAAGTCTTAGTGATCACCGACCTTGTTCGCAGAAACAACATTAGTGGTTTATTAATCGCAACCACAGATTCCAATTACCTTGTTGAAAGAGCCCTTAAACAGCTTAAAGATAACAATATTCCTGTGATCACTTTTGACTCTGATCTGCTCGAAGAAGATCAGCAGTACCGTTTAGCTTATGTAGGTACCAACAATTTTGACTATGGTGTGGCCTTGGGGAACGAATTAAAAAAATTCACCAGCAAAGAAAATAACCAGGTGTGTATTCAATCAGGGCACTCAACAACACCTAATTTAAACAAGCGCATTGAAGGTGTTCGCTATGCGTTATCTGGGCAAAAAGATAAACGTTTAAGTGGTGAAAATGGCTGGAGTGAGTTTGATAGATGCCCTTTATATAGCTTAGGCAAGCGAGAGGTCTCCCTCGGTCAACTCGACAAACTTCTTAACCTTGAAAATCCACCACTATTTTTAGCGGTAGCGGGCTTTGCCCAATTTAACCCTAATTATGCAAACGTGATTGCTAAACATAAGCAACGTATTGCTAATCAAGAGGTGGTGATCGTTTCTGCCGATACTGAGCAAATGCAATTAGAAGTATTACAACAAGGATTATCATCGGCCAATATTGGTCAAAACCCATTTGAAATGGGCCGACTTTCTGCAGAATTGATGTATCAATACCTCACTAAAGGTGAACGACCAGCTAAGTCTCACTATTATTTAGACTTTCATTATTGTCAGCAAAATAATGCAGGTACTTGCACCGTTAATCACTAAAACTTTGATCTCACTAAAGTGCAATTAACTCGATAAGCGCTAGACTTACCACAACTTGATTAATTGTAAGGATTTAGCCATGACACACCTAGTTAGTGATTTGATGACGCCAGACCCATTCGCCATTAGCGCGCAAAATACCCTGCATGACGCGCATAATCTAATGAAAGAGAAAAATGTCCGCCATATTCCAGTGATCAATGAGCATGGTGGTTTGGTTGGCATGTTAACGCAAAAAATCATGATTGCTCAGGTAATGAATATCATGGCTAATTACAGTGCCAGCGCCCTCGAACGCAAGGAAAAGCAAACTAAAGTGGTTGATATTATGGCTACCGATTTTACCAGTATCTCGCCAGAGCAACCGCTACACGAAGTTGCTAAGTTTTTTGTTGAAAACCGTCATGGCTGCATGCCTGTGGTTGATAAAGATAACAACCTAGTGGGCATTCTAACCTCATCTGATTTTGTTCGTTTAGCGGCGGCTTTACTTTCTTAAGTCGTAAATTAGTATCTGCACACTGAATTTTTTACAGAAGGTGTGCAGAGTTTTCATACTTCTTCTTAGCTAGTATCACCCTCACTCAAGACCCAAATTAAATTAACCCTTTAAATTCATAACCTTATAATTTAAAGATTATTAGGCACAACGCTTGCTTCTATGTAATTACACATGCTTTTTAGATTAAAAGCGAAAGGAAATTTACAGATAATCTCGGAGGAGTAATGAGTAATTCATCATCAAAAATCGCAGAATTTACAGCACCCGGTGTTAAAGACCAAGCTGCAGCTGACACGATTGCTATTCTAGACCAGCGCATGGTCGCTTTAATCGATTTACACCTCACTTTAAAACACATTCATTGGAATGTTGTTGGCCCTAATTTTATCGGTGTACACGAAATGTTAGACCCGCAAGTAAGCGCAGTGCAAGAGATGACTGACACGATTGCAGAGCGTATTGCAACTATGGGCGGCGTACCTGTTGGCACACCACAATCAATTGTAGAACGCCGTACTTGGCAAGATTATTCAATTGGTAAAGGCTTAGTTACTGACCATCTAACAGCGCTTGATAAAGTGTATAACGGAGTCAATAAAGACCACCGTGCAGCTATCGATAAGCTTGGTGAGCTAGACCCAGTTTCTGAAGATATGATCACCGGCCAACTGGCTGACTTAGAACAATTCCAATGGTTTGTTCGTGCACATATCGAATCGTCTACCGGCGAATTGAAAGGTTAAACCCCATTTAAAGGTTAAACCCCCTAGGTCTATCCGAAGACCCCTTGCCCAGCATTTGCTGGGCTTTTTTATGCTTTGTTACAACCAACCTTTATGTTTAAAGAACAAGTAAGGTGCAAAGCCAGACAGCAACATAATGCCAATTGCAAACGGGTAACCCCATGCCCATTGCAGTTCAGGCATGCTGTTAAAATTCATCCCATAGATACTGGCGACAACGGTCGGCGGTAAAAACACCACAGAGGCAATAGAAAAGGTTTTTATAATTTGGTTTTGTTCGATGTTAATAAAACCCTGAGTCGAGTCCATTAAGAAATTCACCTTATCAAACAAAAATGTACAGTGAGACATAAGGGTATCAATATCGAGTACAATTTCACGAAGTGACTCGCGGTCTTCTGTCGGCGCTCCTAGGTGGCGCAGTAAAAACGAGATATTCCGGCGCGTATCCATCAAACATAAACGCACTTTACCGTTATTATCTTCAAGGCGCGAAATTCGACTAACAGCTTCTTCTAAGTCTGAGTCATCCTCTTCAAGTACATAGGCACTGAGTTTTTCTAACTGGTGATGCATGTCTTCAAGCATATCAGCGTGGTTTTCGACTTTTTGATCAAATAAAGTCACCAAAAGTTGCTTTGGATTATCACACGCTACCTGCCCTTTCCGAGCACGCAGTCGTAAAAGACGAAAATCGGCTAGTTCATCATCGCGGATTGTCAGCAAGCAGTTGTCTTGTAGCAAACAAGCCACGGTTACCGTATTAAAGCGCCCTTCATTTGGTGACATGAAAAGCGCATGCACATGCAAACCTTCATGGTCAATAAAACAACGGGAAGAGGCCTCGATTTCTTCAACATCATCAGCACCAGGTAAGGTGATATTAAGCGTGCTTGCCAGCGCTTGTCGTTCTTCTTCAGTCGGATTTATGGTATCAATCCAGTGGGCATTTTTAATAGAAGTAACAAGCGGTGTATCAGCAGCTGGCTCAGTTTCTGTGATCACACCTTGGTCTATAGAAAAAAATCGTAACATGCGCCCTACCCTGAATAATCAATGTATAGCAAATACTATAGCTGTTCACGTTAATGAACAATGACAATGCTACTAATTACCGGGTAAAGCAGAAAAATAATTTAAACCTAACATCAATTGCTTATTTCGCTTTTTTGAAGCGCACCAAAAGCATACCTATCAAGATGATGCCAAGGCCTATTAAGCAAGGTACAAAAGCACTTTGCAAGGCAACATCAAACGCTAAAAAGTCGGGGTAACCGGTTTGCCAAAGCGTCCATTCATAACCGAGCTTTGATGCAATATGTTCACCGCCGCTACTAAGTACGATGATTGCATCATTGTTATCTGGGTTGATGCGAAGTGTGCTATTTATTGCTGGCTCATTCGCGCCATCATGGCCAAACACAAAATCTCCCGATGCTGTTGGTGCATAAAGCATGGTACCTAGCCCCCAAATTGGTGCGCCTAAGCTAATTGCCAAAGGCGCTCGCATGGAGCTGATCATTTGCAGGCTTAACTGCCCTGTTTTAGGTGATGTCAATGCTTGCACTAAAGCGATTAAGTCATGGCTACTTGCCAGTAAACCTGTTGCTGCTGCCGATGCGTATTGAAAATGCCCCGCAGCTTGCCCGCTTTTATCATAAGCAGGTGCGATGTTGTCTAACTCAGTGAGTACATCGTAACTGGCATCAGTCATATTGACTGGCTTAAAGACGTTATCAGCCATCCAAGTTGCAAAACGTTGATTCGTTTTTTCTTCTACCAGCAGCTCTAGCATTAAATAGCCGCCCCCAGAATACTTAAAATCGCCCACAGGCTTGGTGACTTTTATTTCACGCACACCCGTTGATGATAGCGGCTTGTTGAGCGACTCAAGCAAGCTTGGTACGGTTTCATTTAGAGGAATATCAGCAAAGCCTAAGCCATCACCAAGCCCCGCAGTATGCGATAACAGATGTGCAAGGCTAACAGTTTGATTATCAAACTCTGATTCAGGTAACTGCCAACCCGTCAGTTGCTCATTAATAGCGTGATCTAAAAGGACTTGCTGCTGCTCTGCCAGACTCATCACACCATAGGCGGTAATAAATTTACTGAGCGATGCCACTGGGAACAAAGTATTTGCAGTTATTTCATCTTTGCTTTTTGAGTAATCTTGAAAAACCACTTGGCCATTTTCAATCAAAACATAAGCGATGTTTGCTTGATTGTTGGCAATCAGCGCCTGACTATTAGCAATAAATTGCTCAGTGTTGCCCGTTTCGGCAATGGGTTTTAAAAACCAACCACTGACACCACCATATACACAGGTAGCAGCCCAAACAAATGACAAAAATAGCGTTAACAGAATCGTTTTAAACCAGCTCATACCCTATTCCTTGTGTTACAAAGCGCTGTTAAATCACTTCGATTTGCTCAGGTTTTTTGATAAAGAACACCATTAAAATTAATAATGCTGCTGGGAATAAAAACACATTCAAATAAGCAAAAATCACCGTTAGCTGTAAGATGCACATTAGCAACAATAGGATAGAAAACACCGTTAGCAACGATGACATTCCATGGCGCTTTGTTAGTAATAATGCGGCTGTGATCAAACCCACTAACGCATACAAGCCTAAACTCCCAGCCGAGACCACCATGGCAATAATTGAAATACTTTCTACTACATCATTCGATGCTTTATCACCTGCAACAGCAAGATAAACATCGCATAACACAGTGGCATGAAAAGCTAATACCAACACCGCCAACACACATAACAGTATGCGTACACCTTCAACATCGAACATATCTTTTAGTGCCTTGCGTAAACTCAGGTACACATAGATTTCAAGTGCACCAATGAGTACAAACACAAGGTCTGAAAAGTTTAAGCTTTGCAAATCGAGCTTAAGCGCCTCGCCTAAGCCATCAAGTGTTTCGCCAAATACTGAAATCCAGTACATAGGAAAAATTATGGCAAGTAACCCCGCTGCTATGCCGGGTAGTAAATAATCACGGTTGAGCATATGCCCTCCAAAATCCTGTTGCGTTGTAAAGTTATTCGCTATCGCGTTCGTACACCAAAATATCGCCGGGTTGGCAATTAAGCTCTTCACAAATAGCTTCAAGGGTACTAAAGCGGATCGCTTTCACTTTTCCGTTTTTTAGTAATGATAAATTGGTCATAGAAATATCAATGCGCTGAGATAGCTCTTTCAGCTGCATTTTGTTCTTTGCCAATTCTATATCTAGGTTGATTCGTATTTTCATAGTCTAAAAAGTACACAGCGGATTTATGATTGTCAAACTTTATTTTACGATTATCATAAAATAAAGAATGAAAAACATAATAACTCAGTAAGTAATTAAACCCATATTTTGACCATTTCAGGCATAAAAAAAGCCAGTAAATACTGGCTTTTCGCTCTGTTTATAAGTTAGACATTGGCTTGGTAAGCAGGGATAGCTATCGCCGCTACAATACCCAATAAAAATATGCCACCAATGATCAACACGCCCCAAAATGACCATTGTTTTTGTACTCGTTGAAAATGCTCAACACTATCCCAACGTTTATTTTGCCATGCCATTTCTCGGCCTTTAAAGCCCAGATAAATCGACACAATAAAACCAACATAAGGCACTAAGGCCAATAAGCCAATCCAAGTGCTGTTGCCAATTGCCCAAATCCAACTTAGCAAGAAAGCGCCCCAACTAAAGCCTTTAATGCCCTCGGGTAAATCGTCTACCTTCCCCTGCCCTGAGTTATTTTCAGATGCCATCTGAAGGCTTGCTTCAGGTGGTGTGTAATTATCTGCCATGAGTTTTTCCTTATTATTAATTAAACAGAAACCCTAACTTATAGTACTGGGTGTATTTTAAGCAAGCTAAAGATAAGTACCTAAAGCAGATAATTGTTACCTGATGTGTTTTGTAACATTTATCTCGTTTCCTTTTCATTTTAAATCACCTAATCTGGGCACATAACTGCAAGGAGAGAACAATGAAAGACTTACAAAAGTTAGTGGGTAATTTAAATAAATCAGGTGCGCTGAGTGGTTTTTTAGGGGGTGTTGCTGGGGGCGGACTAACGAGCTTAATGGGCGGAAAAAGTAAAAAGAGCAGTAAAAAAGCCGTAAAATATGGTGCACTTGCTGCTGTCGGTGGCCTTGCTTGGAAAGCCTATAAACAATACTCAGAACAAAAAGCGGCTCCAGTACAGCAAACTAGTTCTCGTGGTTTTGATATTACCCCCGCCACGCTATCTGAGCAGTCATTTACTGATGTAATCGACGATAACCATAATGATGGGCAATTATTACTCATGCGCGCTATGATTGCAGCCGCCTATGCTGATGGCCACATTGATGAAACGGAAAGACAAAAAATCTTCGCACAAGTAGAAACAATGCAATTGTCTGTGCAAGAAAAGGCCATGCTGTTCGATGAGCTAAGAAAACCAATGCAACTATCAGAGTTAGTTGCCGCTGTGCCTAACGCACAAATGGGTATTGAAGTATATGCAGCTAGTGCCAGCGCAATTGATTTAAACCAAGCTATTTCTAAACACTACTTAGACACGCTCGCTAACCAATTATGCATTCCTAATGAACTGGTAATGAGCATTCACAGAGAGCTTGCCGAATACCAATAAAAATGGGGCGTCTTCGCCCTATTTTTATTGGTAAACAGTGATGATTAATGCGGCTTTTTAGTGCCGTAACGCACCATATCTTTACCGTTTTCATACACTTCACTTGTCACGTAACGGCCAAGTAAAAGTTGATGTTTATCATCAAGTACCGCAATAAATGGGCGGCCATCACTATTATTGGTTGCAAGGGCTACACCTGTTACATTCTCTAGCCCTAAACCGCCAGTTTCAACTAGGCGTAAAAATGTTTCTAACTCGTCTAATGTTTCAATTACATCGTTATCGTTAATCATCTCAAATACTCAGTGATTGCTAATGGGCGTAGCATAGCAGGATTAAAAACAGGGTGCGAATAACAGCCCTTAAAGTAGCTTACTTTTGGACTAAAAATTGACACAACGCTATTCAATTGATGATACTTTCGCTATCGATAGAGGCAGTGAAGTTTAATGAGTAACCATTTAACGCTCGAATTAATGACTCCAAAGGGCAATCTTGCCGATAGCATACAAGCTATTTGGTATGCCACAGCGCACTCTCAAGGAGAGCAATGGCTTGCCTGCGATGGTGCCACAGGGCTTGTGTTTCCTGTTGCTGGTGAAGTTTTACTTGATGACAAGCCGCTTGCTGCCCCTTATGCAGTGCAAGAAACATCGACTCAAGCATCTAAAGTCACATTTTCACACGATGCGCAGTTTTGTGGTATTCGTTTTAACCCAACCGTATTGTCTGAACTAAAGCGTAATGCTCACCCACTCATTGCAGAGCAGTCACTATGTGAAATTGCCGAAGATCTGCAAAATGATGCCAGCTTAGCCGCGTTTGTTGCACTTATTAGCCACCACTTTACTGATAATAAAAACATTAACCACAGCAACAGGCACTCAAAACACCTAATCCGTAACCTTATAGAGTTAACGCCACTCGAAACTGCTTACCAACTTGCCCCACTCAGTCAACGACAGCTCGAAAGACAAGTTAAGGATCAATGCGGCGTTACCCCTAAGTATTTTGAGCGTATCTACCGAGTAAAACTTGCTAAACAAGCAATTAAAGATAACCCTGAAATGAGCTTTGCAGATATTGCACTTGAATGTGGCTTTACCGATCAGCCTCATTTAATCAAAGAATTCAAAGCAATAATGCACATCACCCCAGCAAAATACCGCAAGTTATTGAAAGACTCTCAAACTAAACAAACAAAGCTTATTTTTCGTTAGTCATCCTCAAAACGCAGAATATCACCAGGCTGACAGCCTAAGTGCTTACAAATTGCATCTAAAGTCGTAAAGCGCACAGCTTTAGCTCGTCCAGCTCTAAGAACTGATAAGTTTTGTGGCGTAATACCTATCGCTTCAGCTAATTCTGCAGACTTCATTTTTCGCTTAGCTAACACTACATCTAAATCAATAATAATCGCCATTAAATCACTAACTCTTGCTCTTTTTGTAGCTGCTGCGCTTGACCCATGATCCAACCAATAACATAAATAATTAATCCCATCACTAAGCCTATAATATCAGTATCTTGTATAGCCACGACCCTTCCGATATCTGATCCTGTTGCCAAGTTAAGAAGAGTTATAAGTAGTGACGGGTAGCACACAACTAGTGCAAATTGCGCCAATAATACGCCACCTAACCATTTAAAACATTGTATATTTTCAATAGCGAAGAAGGATCCACGTCGGTAAAGCAAAAATAACCGAATCAAAATTATGTTGATCAGAATAAACGGTAGCAATTGCACAAGACCAAGCCATAAAACACTATCAAAACCATGCTCATTTAATGTTTGTGCTACTCCTTGCCAAGAGCCGCTGACTTCAAGACCAATCCACATATGCGCACCATTACTTTATGTAAAACTTAAAATATTACTGTCACTGAAAAGCACAATAATGCTTGTTACTAACAAGCTAATAAGCGTAAAAATTAGCAGACTTAGGATAAACGAACTCATCCAAACAATTTTTTTCATGACGATTTACTCAGTGTTATTTGTTTTAGAAGTTGCTCATAATGAGTCGCTAACTGCTTACCTGTTAACGCATTAGAATGGTGCTTCCCTTTTGCAATGTAAATCTGCTTTTGCTGAGATTTTGCATATTGATATAGTGATTTAGCTAACTCAGGTGGAGTTTGAGTGTCTTTTTCACCGGTGATTATTAATAGCGGTGCTTGATAAACTTGTAACGCTTTTAAATTATCGACTTGTTTAATCTCTTCACTAAACTCAACACTAACAAACGGTTTAGCAAACCACGGAATTCGTGCAGCTGTCATCTGTTCAACATTTGTCACACTCCCTTCGAGTACCAGAGCATCAATGTTACGCTGACTGGCAAGATAACCTGCAATCATACTTCCTAAAGAATGACCATGGATCACCACAGGCAAAGTATTTAGGTCTGATCTGCCTTTTACATAATCAAATACCTGTAATGCATCAGCTTGCAGATTAGCTACGCTAGGTACTCCAGAACTAAGCCCATAACCACGATGATCCATCATTAAAATATTAACTTGAAAAGGTAAAAGTAGCTTGGCTGGTTCCCCACCTGCGGCACTAACGCGAAACTGGTTACCACCGAAGTAAATTACCGTCGCACGAGCATCTGCAACTTTAATAAGGGTACCCTTAAGTTTAGTACCCTCATCGGTGTTTAAAGTTATCTCCTGCGTTTTGGCGGTGGCATTAACACTTTGTATTTCCTGCATCGTTATTTTTTTATCCGGATATAAAAAGTGAGATTCCTCAACTTTAATTGTCGTACAACCAGTTAATAACAGCACAATCAGCGAAACCACTGCAATAGAACCAAATTTCATTTTCACGATCCTTCTAGTAAAAAAACTACTATGGCACTAGATAAGTTAAAAAACAAACTAAAATTACCGAAAAACGATAATTAATTATTCAATATCGAACATTAAAAGCCCTTCCTTTGAAAAATAGCTTTGATCAAAAGCGCTATCTCCTTTAATTCATTATTTTTCAAATTCTGTGTTGAGCGATTTTATTTGCGCTCGGCATTTATCCATAGGATAGTTAACGCAAGCCTACTAAACGAGCTGTAACTAAATAGGATAATCATGAAAAAAGTTTTACTTGCCACCGGCTTAATCGCCTCGTCATTTACTGCATTTGCAGCCAATTTAACCGTTGAAGAACTGCGTATTGAAAAAGCCAGCAAAGCCATGCCAAAGGTGTTAAATGCTTTTTCTAATGAAGTAAACCAATTTGAAAAACAGTGGCAAGCGGCTGCTAGTTATCAGCAAGCAAGTGACCTTATTGATGATTACGCCAAACAATTATGGCGCGATGCCAAAACACGTATAATTAAAACCAACAGCTTCGACGACCGAGAGCTATATTGGGCACGTTTACTTTCAAGCAAGATTATTCGTACCAGCAAACCCCAGTTTGCAATGACCGACAGCGAACAAACCGCGTTATTAACAATGCTCGAAAATGGCAGCCGTGGCCGCACCGACCTTGATTACAGTAAAAAAACCGACAAACGCATTTTAATTACAGGTTTTGATCCATTCTTATTAGATAGAAATATTAATCAAAGTAACCCATCCGGTGTTGCAGCATTATTACTTGATGGCCAAGTAATTAATTACAATGGCATTAGCGCCGAGATCAATACGGTGATGGTGCCAGTACGCTACGAAGACTTTGACCAGGGTATTATCGAATCATTACTTGCGCCATATTATGCACTTAACAATGTCGATATGATTGCCACTATCAGTATGGGCAGCAAAGACTTTGACCTTGAACGCTTTCCGGGTAAACGCCGCAGTGTAACGGCGCCCGATAACGCCAATATTGTGTATGGCGGCACAGCAACTGCACCGAAAATTTCGAGCCTTAACGACCGCCCTCTTCCGGGCAATGAGTTTGTAACGTACAGCTTACCAGTTAAGCAAATGCAACAAGCCAAAGGGCCATTCCCAATCAACGACAATCATAAAGTCGTTACGCTTGAAAAAGCATTTGAGCCAAAATCACTTAAAGAGTTAGAAGGTGCGATTGCAGTAAAAGGTGGTGGCGGAGGCTACTTATCTAATGAAATCTCGTACCGTAGTATTCGCCTGCGTGATGAGCTTAATTCAGACATCCCAACGGGGCATATTCACACCCCACGTATTCAACAATTTGAGCCAGAAACAGAAGCGAAAATTGTTAAGCAAATTAAAGCAATGCTTGAGCAGAGCTTGGTTGCAATTTAAAGCGTTAAGCTCAGCTATAAAGCAATAGCTGAGCTTTTTCCAATTCACAATTGATACTTATTGTGGACCTGTTCCGCCATTCACTTTACTGCCCAAAGAACTTGGATCATCTAATCGATATGGGTAAAGTTGAATATCACCGAATACTGTTGCCCCGCTATCACGATATTGATCAGTTGCAGAACTTCCAGTGTAAACATTTCCTGAGGCACTAAAATAACCAGAGCCTTGATTCCAGTGAGGTTTCGCTGAATTTTCAAAGTAATTATTTTCCACTAAAACCTCTGCGCCATTCCCCGCACTAATTGAAAAATAAGTAATGTTCTTCCAGTAATTATTAAACATATGCACACGAGAGTTATAGCCGTCTACTTTAGGGTTTCGCCCTGCAGCTGTATCCCAAAAATTGTGATGCGCTGTTATTTGAGAGTTTCTAAATAAATGGGTATACCAATGCTGGTTAGCGCAAACTTGAGGGTTATATCCATAAAAACGGTTCCAACTTAAAGTAACGTTTTGACTATTGTCGACATCAATATATCCATCACTTATTTTATTAAATGCCATGTGATCAACCCATACATGACTGCTATCATCTATTGAAATAGCATCACCTGCTTCAACAAGCGCAGGGTTAATATCCTCAAGCATAATGTTCTTAATAATAATATTTCGTTGCTTACTGATGACGAGGCTGGCACCGATTATTTTCGAGTTTTTACCCAACCCTTGCAGCGTTTTATTTGATTGCACAATGATACGTCTATCATTTCGGGTAACATTCACGGTTGAGTTTGAGCTGCTTCCCAACTCACTACAACTTTGATTACCAACGGGAATTCTGTACCACGTCTTACCGTAATCTCCCCATTGACCACAATCAAGTGGACAAGCTGGTACCGTTCTATTGGCGGTTCGACAATCAATCACTGTGTTATCAGGAACTTGAATAACCGCAGCAGAGCCAGAACTCAATGCAGTACTTAAATCATCACAGCTATATACTGTGATGGCAGTGTTATTACCACCACCGGTCGTTGTGCTTAATCCATCTTGACCTGCTTGAGATGCAAAGCCTATTAAGTCACTGGGAGTGGTTCCGGTAGTCCCACAGTCGCCATTTACTGGATTAATAAACCATCTTTGTGAACTGATCCCAGCATCATCATTTTGATAAACATTTGCAGTATTATTTGAGCCTGCAACTGTCAAAGATTTACCAGTTAACTTATTGACGATATTAAAGCCGCCCGATGAAGATGCTTTTAACAACCAACGTTGATTAGCCCCTTGCCAATCATCATAAGCAATTATATTTGCACCATTTGATTGCGATGAGTTCAACACATCAATAACTTTATTGTTAAATTTAGAGCGTATAATCCAATAGCCATCTGCTTCTTGAATAAGCTGAAACTTTTGGTTATTTCCACCCCAGTATTCGTAGCTAATAATATTCGGGGCTGAGCTAGAATCACTGGTATTTACATCAAGTGCAAGGCCAGAGCCTCTATTAATAATGGAATATACAGTGCCAGATTCAGGCATAGCACTACACTGTTGTGCATGAACAGCATTCTGAGCAAAACACGCAACTGCTAGTAGGCATAATGCTAACAGTTTAGTTTGGTTTAAAATCTTCAAGACTATCTCCCCTATTATATTTGTAATATAAAATTACATTATTAAAGAGATAGTTTAATTTATACGTACCTAAAAGCACCTATTCATGTTTACTTTATGTAAACAAATGTTAAAAATCATCCAACAACGCAGCAGTTGCGGCCTTGCTTTTTCGCTTTATAAAGCGCGTCATCTGCTATTTTAAACAAGCTATCTGAATCAAACGCCTCATTAGCAGCCTTACTGGCAACACCTATCGATAAGGTAACATAGCTTAAGTCTGCACGGCCTTGGTGAGTTATGTGAGCTGATGCAACGGCGTTTCGTAGCGTTTCAGCCACTTTGAGTGCCTGATGCTTATCGGTATTGCTGAGCACAATAACAAACTCTTCGCCGCCATACCGAGCAACAAAGTGATTACTTGGCTGAGTATTTTCTTTAAGAAGATTGGCGACCTCACATAACGCTTTGTCACCTTGATCATGCCCATAAAAGTCATTGTAGAGTTTAAAGTGATCGATATCGGCGACAATCATTGAGATAGGTTGCGATGCTAAATCTGCATCGCTGGCAAGCTTCGCAAAATGTTTATCTAATGCCCGACGATTGGCAAGCGTCGTCATTGAGTCGGTATTACTGATATGTTTTAACTTCTGGTGGCGCTCTAGTATTTCATCACGTTGATTTTCTATCAAAGTAAATAACTCATTCATACCTCGCCCGAGCTGGTGCAATTCGTTATTACCAAAATACTCTTCCCGAGCGCTAAAATCGTTATTACTGATTGCTGAATTCACCAATGTATAAAGCTTTCTGAGTGGCCTTAAAACCTGTTGATTTATATATAAATAAAACAAAATAAACACAGATCCAGATATCAATAAACCGGTAATTAAAGAGCTATCAAACAAGCTTCGGTCGTAAGTTCGTTCACGGGATGCGATAGATAGCACAAATAGTAAGTCTCCTGCTTGATCATTGACTCCTAAGTAAAGCCGTCGATTGTGTTGAGTCGTCTCGACTGCTCTCCTTTTTTCACCAAACACCCTAATTAGATGATCCCTATATTTAGGTGCTTCATCAATGCCATAAAAGCTAATATCATTTGCTAACCCTGGTGTTAGATTTTCGACAAAGTCTTCATCAATAAAGCTCCAAAGCAATAATGTCGCCACAAATTCACCAGTGCCATCGGACTTCGTTACATTGTAAGCGACGGTGACGGCAGGCGTTTTATCTATGGTAATAAACCGGACTTTATGAGTTAACTCAGATTGGCTATTGTCTATATCGCCAGATAAGATTATTAGGTCGTTTTTTATCAACAAATTGGGGCTTTCTAAAACCGTTGGTGAGTAAGGCTGATAATCACTATTAAAACTGCCACCGCCAATAATATTTGCCTGTGTATCATATAAATACCAACCATTTACGTCTAACCGCTGTAGTGCGTCTGCAATAACATAGTCACTATTAAACCACTGGGTATCACGTTGCTGTGCAGCTTCATACATGGTATCCCAAGCAGCGCTGTCAAAGACCATTTTTGACAGCGCATCAACCTCTTGCTGAAGTTGTGACTCCACGCGCTGAATATCAATCCGATCATTTTGTTTTGTCATCGCTTCAAAAGTTGGCAATATCCAAAAATGCCGAATAATTGTTTGCGCCAACAAAATAGCAAAGCACGCCGCGGTGAAAGCAAGTAATAAGCGTTTTTTGAGCCTCGCACCAATCACCATAAAATACCAAACCAAGCAGAATAAAAAGTACATTAGTATTAAAAAGTATAACCACGTTTACTCAGTTTGCTTGCCAAGCTTTAATAAATCAGTCTCATAAAGGCAGAACCTCTACTAAAGTTGGTGACTGATAAATTGTAAAATCCCTGTTTATATCTAAACTTTTAGTATGAAATTTTGAAGGGCTACTGTATGAAAGGTATCGTCTTTACCGAGTTTTTAGACATGGTCGAAAATGAATTTTCTTATGAAGTGGCAGACAAAATCATTGAAGAAAACTCACTTGCTTCAAATGGGGCCTATACCAGTGTTGGTAATTACGACAACGCTGAAATGATCATGCTTATTACTTCGTTAAGTAAGCACGTCAATACGCCTGCAGAACAATTAGCCACGCACTATGGTAAGTATTTATTAAATCGTTTTTTTATCCTTTTTCCTCACTTTTTCACCAGTGTTTCAACTACGTTTGACTTTTTAGATACCATCGACCGCCATGTTCATGTAGAAGTTAAAAAGCTTTATAGCGATGCTGAGTTACCAAGCTTTGAAACAAAACGTATTAGTGAGCGCAAAATGCAAATGTTCTATCGCTCTGGAAACCCTTTCGCCTGTTTAGCAGGTGGATTAATTGAAGGTGCATGTGAAAAATTTAATGAAAAAATTACGATTAAAAAGGATATAAGCGCTGATCATATGTCGGCAACCTTTACTTTAACAAAAGAAGATTAGTGTGGATGAAGAACTCTACAAACGTAGAATAGAACGAGAGCGCCAGGCTCGAAAACAAGCCGAAGCCCTGTTAGAACAGAAGTCTTTAGAGTTATATGAAGCCAATATGACGCTAAAACATGCGGCCGAAAATCTAGAAAAAGAAGTTATTCTTCGCACACAAGATTTAAATAAAGCAAAAGAGTTGGCCGATGCCGCCAATCAAGCTAAATCAATGTTTTTAGCCAATATGAGCCATGAAATCCGCACCCCTATGAATGCAATTTTGGGCATGGCACACCTCGCCCTTGATACTGAATTAACCGATAAACAATATGATTACGTTGAAAAAATTCAGCTTTCGGCCAAATCACTGCTTGGGATTATTAATGACATTCTCGATTTTTCTAAAATAGAAGCCAACAAGCTTGAACTTGAAAACAGTGATTTTAACTTAAATGACTTTCTTGCGAACCTCGCTAATTTAGCCAGTAGTTTAATTGAGAAAAATAACATCGAAGTCATTTTTGATATTGATGATGACATTCCAGAGTTTTTAATCGGTGACGCTCTTAGGCTTAATCAAGTTTTATTAAATTTACTGAGCAATGCCATTAAGTTTTCAAACCAGCAAGATGTCACGCTGAAACTGACAAAAAAATCACAAACCGATACCTCTATTTGTATTAATTTTCAGGTCATTGACCAAGGCATTGGTATGTCTGAAGAGCAAGTTAATAGTGTGTTTAAGCCTTTTTCACAAGCCGATGTTTCAACAACTCGTAAATTTGGTGGCACAGGTCTTGGTCTTGTTATCAGTAAAAAAATTATCGAGCTTATGGGAGGTCATATTGAGGTTAAAAGCCAATTAGACAAAGGGAGTAGCTTCAGTTTTGATGTGTTATTTTCGCTATCGGTTATGCAAAGCTGCCACGACACAGATATTTTCAAACATAAACGCGCTCTTATTATTGAGCAAAGCGACCAACCTGAAGCTATTTTAAATACCATGCTCAATGCATTAGACATCAATGTACAGACGATTGATTGCATGGATGAAAAGCTTTCTAACGCTGATATTAGTCACAACTACGACTTTATTTTTTTAGACTGGCACGTATTAAACTGCGAACAAAATAACATTCTAGAGAACCTCAAAAAGCAGCTTTCTATCGACATTAAAAAAACCATTATCCTCGCTTCTTATGAAAACCAAGAAGTTAAAGACACGCTAAGTACGCTAGATAAAACCGTTGAAGAAATATTATTAAAGCCGATTATTAAAGGGAACCTATTGAAAACCCTCGAGCATGTGATGGGTATCGCTACGAAAAAAGAGACCAGAGTCGACAATACATGCTTTAAAAAGCTTGCGGGCTCAAGAATACTGCTAGTTGAAGACAACCCGCTTAACCAACAAGTTGCATCGCAAATACTACGCTCAAATGGCTTTGTGGTTGATATTGCCGAAGATGGCATAGCAGCGATTGAAGCTGTCGAAAAAGAATCTTTCGATTGTATTTTGATGGACTGCCAAATGCCAAAAATGGATGGTTATACCGCAGCGAATAAAATTAAACAGCAATCAAAGTTTGCCCATATCCCTATTATCGCCATGACCGCCAACACTATGGAAGCCGACCTTACAAAAGCGAAAGAATCAGGAATGCAAGGCTATATAGCCAAGCCAATTGAAGTGCAAACCATGTTTGAGGTCATTGCAGAGCATTTAATGCAAAAGCAGCTGTAATTTCTAGTCAGTAAGCTCTATGATTTTTTGTTCTACTAATGAGTTGTTTTGCTTACGAAACTCATTTGGGTTAACCCCAACGATACTTTTAAACACACGGTTAAAGGTAGCAAGCGAAGAAAAGCCACTTTCCATTGCAATACTGAGTATACTCCAATGACTTGCTTCATCTTTTAATAACAGCCCTTGCGCATGCTGTATTCGATACTGATTAATAAACAAATTAAAATTTGCGGCTTTAAAATGATAACGAATAGCCCGGCTGATCTTATACTCAGGTACTGCTAATGCTTGAGCAAAATCAGAAATTTTCAAATTAGTTTGCAAATAAACCTGCTTATTGATGAGTGCTTCTATGCCAGTAATAAGCTCAGGCTCTACCTCTTTATTTTCAGATTGTTCAGCCTGATGGATAGCTTTCATTACCTTTTCAGAGTTCACCACTTTACTATCAATAGCTTCAGGCACTGTGTTGTGGGCGCGTTTTTGCAAAAACATCACTAACTGCATTGCAAGTACAATCAACAATGCAGATGAGGCAATTATAAGCGGCTCAAATTGTTGAAATTCGCTTTCACTGAATAAAAATTTAGGCAGTATGCTGGCATTAAATACCGCTAAAAAGTAGCAACTAGCAAAAATATTTGCCTGCAACTTTTGCGTTTGTGTTTTCTCTTTATAGCCTCGTAATGCTTCCCAAAAAGAGAGCACCAAAATACTCGAAGATAGCAACACCGTTATTTCGGCCATACCTTGCTTTAAACGCCACATGAATTGGCTATCAGGGAAAACTTGCACATCAATACTCACCAAATAATGCCAAGTTTGGTTAAACATAATTAAACCCGCAATAGCAACTGCCACGGCAATATGTACCGAAGCGATAGGCTTATGCTTACGAAACAAAGTGCGTGATATAAGCCAAGACATATTACAGGTTGCGCAGGTAAATAAGCCAATTAAATAACTGTAAACACCAATACTTGGTGCACTGATTTTTTGCACCCCAACCATGCAAAGCGAACCGCAAAATACTGCAAACAGATAATGAATAAGCTGCTTCTCTTTTTTCATACCATTTAGCAGCATGAGCCCCATACAAACAAAAACGAGTAAGTAATAAGGGGAAGTATTTTGCATAACTCTACATACCTTAAATTGGGAGTTTGATGAATTATTTACCAATCAGATAAGTTTACTTTTTCAAGATCAACATAGCAAAAAGAGTTTGTTAGTGAATATGTCAAACTCTGTGTGAGATCTCAAAAACAAACACAATATTTCATTGATCAAATTTCGAATTTGAGAAGAAATCTTGCTCTAGCCCTTTATATTAGCGGTATTAGAAAAATGTAATGGAATTGATGATGTTTAACAAAGATAGCAAAATCACACCTTTAAAAGCGCTCGAATACAGTAAAAAGCTTTGGTTTATTAGCCTGCTAATGGCGCAAACTTGCTTTGTAGTTTATCTCATTCTTGGTTATGGAATGACAGGGTTAACTACAGGTCTATCAGGTTGGAACCGACTTAATAACACCGCCTATGTTGCTAATGATGCCACAGGGAATTTGATGTATGCAGTGCATGTATTATTTGCGGTAGTGATGATCCTTGGCGGAAGCTTACAACTCATTGAAAAACTGAGGACAAAATACAGCGCATTCCATCGCTACAATGGTCGTGTATTTGTTGTTTTAGCTTGCTGTATTTCATTTGCTGGCATGTATTTAATGATAGTAAGGGGCACCGTTGGTAATACACTGATGCATGCACTGACAATGTTTGGCGGCTTAGTGGTTATTGTATCAAGTATATTTGCAGTGAAAACAGCACGGGCTCGTAACTTCAATGCTCATCAAAGGTGGGCTATACGGTTATATCTTGCGGCTAATGGTGTGTTGTTTTTTAGATTATTGATATTTGCATGGTTTTTAGTATTTGGCACCTTAGGCGTTGATACCGCCACATTCACTGGGCCTGCCGTGTTTGCTGTTAGCCTTTGTTCTTACTTAGTACCACTTTTAATAGCCGAACTTGTTCGCTATGCAGCTCGTACAAATATTACGTTTATCACTATCGGCACTGCCTGTTTAATGACGCTAATATCAATCGTGTTCTTAACCGGCTTATTTGGGGTGACTTTGGCAAACTGGTACCCTGCGATTGTTGGCTAACTAACTCTCATACAATAAAGCCACCTAAATTGGTGGCTTTATGAACATAATTTACGTCACTATAAAATTAATACAGTTCAAAGAGTGGACGACCATTTTCGTCGTACTTCACTTCCATAACTCGAGCATGGCGGTTTGGATCGTAAAGCGGATCTTTTACAATCTCTTCAAGTGGACGGGTGTCTGTTTTTGGCACCACACTTGGTTCACCAACTGCGTGCTCATAGTCACGAGCATGGTAAATACACAGTGGTGTTTCACCATCTTCAGCTACTGTAAAACAGTTATGACCTGGGCCGAAAATTTTCTTTTCAACACTTGTTTCAAGCACTGGCATACGTGTTTTAGTCCACGAATTACGATCAAGTAAATCGCTGTTTTCATCGGCTTCCATATAGCCCATGCAGTAACATGCACCTGTTGCGCTTGCAGAGAAAGCAATAAAGATTTTACCGTTATTTTTAAGTACTGCCGGGCCTTCATTTACCCAAAAGTCGACACGTTCCCAATCGTAATCAGGTGTAGTCAGCATAAACTGCGCTGTTTTTAACTTAATTGGAGATTCCATCTCAGCTAAATACAGGTTTGATGCAGCAAATTGACCGCCGGTTTTCTCTGCCCAGCAGAAGTAACGCTTACCGTTATTTTCAAAAATAGTGGCATCTAAAGAAAAATCGGTGAACGACTTTTCATCGCCCTCAGCGGCTTGCATCATGCCAAGTTCAACCCACTCATCATTTAGCGGATCTTGGCCTTTACACTCAAGCACATACGGGCGTAATGCCCAAATATCATCTTCTTCACTGGCTGCGAAGTAGATGTACCATTTGCCATCGAGGTAATGAATTTCAGGTGCCCAGATATGACGGCTCATCGGGCCGCTGTCATGTTTAAACCAAATATCAAAGGTTTCAGCGTCTTTTAAGCCCTCTAATGTCGCAGACTTACGAAGTTCAATGCGATCATAAGTTGGTACAGAACCTGTAAAATAATAAAAACCATCACTGTGCTTATGCACAAATGGATCGGCACGCTGCTCTACTAACGGACTATTTGTTTGTAATGTCATCTTGAAACCTGATCGTTAAATTTTAATTTGTATTATTTTATTACTTTTAAGCAAGAACACAAATATAACATTATTTTTAACAGACAGTGAAAAGAAATGTAAGCTTGAGCTGTGAGTTTCAAGATACCCGTTCTAAGCAAAGGAGTTAAAGCTAGCTCGTTATCGAAAGCATTTGGAAAAAAGGGGGCTTCCCCCCTTTGTTTGGGATCACTAAAACAAGCTTTATTTAAAGCCCCTCTTAGATTTTTTAGATAAAACGAGGTCAACTGGCATAACATCGCCCGATACCTTCTTCACAATTAAAGTATGTGAGCCAGCTGATAAGTCATGTTTTTCGAACACAATACTTTGTACTTGGCGATAATTATTACCATCGAAAATAGAGAATATGCCTTGTGACTTACCATCTAAGATAACTTCAACATCGCCATGGTTAATACCTTTTGAAGTCGCAAAAACAATACTTGAACCACTAAAGTCATAACTAAACGACGCACCATTAACGGTTGTCATGTGTAAATCTTGTTGGTATTCGCCAGTATTTGTGTGCTCAGACCTCATCCAGTTGCCATTTTCACTATATTGAATTCGAGGGTCATTATCGTTTATCAGCTCGAGGCCTGAATAGGTTATATCACTTGTTGTGCCGAGGGTATTACCGATAGTCTGAATTTGCACCAATCGATCGGCAATCCAGCTACCGTCAGGGTTAATTGCCACATCTAATGTTATCAACCCACCTTCATCTGCAATTTGTTTTACCCTATTTGCTATATCTGTGTTCGAATATCTTAAGCTGCTCTTTAAGCCTCCCCATCCTCCGTCAGAAGTGTAGGTAAATCCATGCCACTGCACTTTTGTATCCAAAGCTGTTATGACTTTTTTAGAAGAAGGAGCCTTAGGTAACTCGTTAGTTTTACCTGATGTATATTGACTGTGTGGATCTTTGGGGACAAAGCTATGCTCGTCACCAGCATGAAAACTGATCGTCGCATTTGGGTTGCCACTTCGAGCAGACTGAGCAAGTTGGTCTGCAACAGGGTAAGCATTCTTTGCCTCGAGTTTTTGTTTCGATTCATCTGCTTTAAACCAATTATCAAACCACCAGCCAGCGATGTTAGCTCCCCAAGCCTGCGATCTTTCGCTGACAAAACCAGTTATAAACCAATCAGGGTAAGGTACTTTCTTTTTTGTACCCGTCCATCTATCCCCTGAGTGCGAAGGTAGGTAAGCAATTAACTTAATACCTTTTAGTTTAAGTGCTTTCGCTAAATCCAAAACAAGGTCACGGTTAGGCGTGTAATCAGCCTGATTTGAGTTAACTTGGGTAATACAACCTGGTGCAATCTGTTTGCTCGGACATGCCGGTGAGTGTAAATCATAAATGTCACTCATCGTCGACAGGTAACCACGGTTTTGAGTAATGGTAAAAATTACATAAGCATAACCAAGCTTGGCTGCTTTATCCGCATAATCGTCAACATCAAAACCATTTACATAGTTATTCCACTCGTTATAGTCTGTGATTTGATACCATGCATTATCTAAAGTGCCACCAGCAAGATAGTGATGACTAATCCCCCACTTTGCATCTTGCATCCAATTAACTTCGCTTGCTCGCAGAGACGCACTCGAGTGTAAAATAGTAATTGCTACTGTTATACCAGATACAATTTTATAGGGCCGACTTTTCAAAATAACCAAACCAGATGAAAGCTAAAACTTGTTACGAGTTTAACTATTTACATTTAATCAACAATAAGATTACTCTGGGAAATCGTCATTAAACCCAACACACCACTCAACATAAAATGGTTAAATATATGAAATTTAAAAAGTAAAAAAACTTTTACTATGTGAATTTTCTGATTCGTTGACAAACAATATGTTAGCGCTTTATATAGAATATTGATTTAAATTCGTCTTAAAAGTCGCCAATACGCTTTAGTTTATAGCTGAAGTTCTAAATAATTATGTTGTAGATGATTAACCTAAACCAAAGCCTCCTTCTGGATGCTTTTTTTGGGTTATAAAAAAAGCCGCTACAAATGTAGCGGCTTATTACTAAGTAAATCTTATTTAATCAAAACTATGTTTAATTAAACGAGTGATGATGCCATCTCTTTTTAAACCATAAAACTGATTATTAGCATCAAGTAAATGTCCGCTAGACTGAGAAGAGATACTGTCTTGCTCAACAAAATTAGAAAGGTTTAGACGAATGACTTTTGAGTCAGTTAAAACCAGCGCAAGGTTTTGTGTTTCATCGAAAACAACTTCAATAATATCAGAATCTAACCCTGCAATAGCCATACCGTGGGTCATGTCGCTACTGTAAAACACATCACCGCCGCGACTTATCACGAACTCACCATTAGGTGTAACCCAAACACGGCCATTTATTTCATAGTCACCATGATAAGGGCTGTCTCCCAATGCTTCTATATCATCACTACTAATGTCAAACTTTTCAAAATCTGATGGGTATGATCCAGTATCGGCAGCGAAAACAGTATTACCCGTTGGGTGTAAATCTAAAACCCCTTTTTGGTAAATATCTGTGTAGCTGAACACATTACCGTTAAGCCCGTTAAGTGCGTATATTCTAGTATGTTGCCCTGATCCTGATGAGACAATGAGTTTGTTTTGTTGATTAATAACAAGATCAAATGGGTCAGTTGGCACTGAATACACGTTTATTTTCGCTTGTTCAGCCAAGTCAAAAACAGCAATGTAACCACTTTGATCTTCTGTATACCAATACATACTATGCTCTTGTTTAAGCAAAGATACATAAAGTCGCGAGCTATCTTGAGAGACCGTCATATTTTCAGGCATGAAATCAAACTCAAAATACTTCTCGGTTTCACCTGTTAATAAGTCAACTAAATAAAGTCGCTTAGCTTGTTTATCTGTGACATATAACTTTTGCCTCACCGAATCAACAGCTGTATCTGTCACTCTAAATTGCAATTCAAAGGCCGTGCTATCGGTCACTTGTGTTCCATAGTCTGTGCCTTGAGCTACCTCAATTGTAATCATTTTAATATTGGAAGCACCTGCAGAGTCTTTTACTTGCAGAGTAATATTTTTGCTACCAGAAAGAATATACTTTTTGCTGATGAGGGGATCAGAGCTAAAGTCAGTATCCCATAGGTTATCGCCATCAAGATCCCAGCGATATTGCAAGTTTGCACCATCTTCTGCATCAGTACTTACTGCAGCATTAAATTCATAGTTATCACTCGTTGTGCCATTTTCTGGTGTATAAGTAAAATCAGCAACTGGCGCCATGTTAGTACCACATATGCTACAAGGATGTTCAACCACAACCATAGTTGTTACTGCCGACTCTGCACTCAACACTATTACTTGGTTATCATTAACAATCACATCGAATGCATTTTCTACTTCAATACTGCCAGCTTTAAACCATGTAGACAGATTAAAATAAGGCACTTCACCTTTATCAGTAACAATAAAAGCTAGATTTTGTTGAGAGTCAAAATTCAATGCTGTAATCAGCTCATCCCCTTCTTCAAAACCTTCTAGCGTTTGAACGTAAGTCATATTGTCGGTACGGAATACATGACCACCACGACTAATTAGATAGTTACCATCAGGCGTTATCCAAACACGACCTCCTATTGTGAAATCACCATGATATGGAGAGTCCCCAACAGAGGTAATGCCAGCTCCACTAATATCAAACTTTTCAAAATCAGATGGAGTTAAGTTAGTATCTGCAGCAAAGACATAATTCCCCGATGGGTGTAGAGTTAAACGTGCACCCTGATAAATCGAAGAGCTACCAAGAAAGTCACCATTCTCAGCGTCAAACGCATAAATGTTCGTCCATTGTCCAGAACCTGAAGATACGATAAGTTTGTTCTGATCATTTATGACTAGATCATACGGGTCAGTTTGTATTTCAAATAAATTGACTTGGCTTTGCTTTTCTAAATCAAAGACCGCAATGTAGCCATTTTGTTCTTCACTCCACCAATATGAACTGTGCTCTTGAGTAAGAAGAGCAACATAAAGTAGCTTACCATCAGGTGATAATGTCATTCGCTCCGGCATAAACTCAAATTCGAAGTACTTTTTAGTTTCGCCATCAGCTATGTCTACAACATATAATCGCTTAGCTGATTTATCTGTTACGTAAAGCTTTTGTCGAGGTACATCGGTAATTTTTGCTGTTACATTAAATTGTAATTCGTATGCAGAGCCATCAGTTACGTCACTGCCCGAATCTTCCCCTTGTGAAACATTAATTTCAACTGTAACGCTGTCTACAGCACCAACCGTATCCATTACCTGTAGAGTTACGAAATGAGTACCTGCAGTTATGAACTTTTTACTTGTATCTGAGCTCGTCGTAAAATCAGTATCCCATTGACCATCATCATCAAAGTCCCAGCGATATTGCAGTTCAGAGCTCTGTGTATCATAGCTACTCGAAGCATCAAATTCATACATATCAGTTGTTAAACCAGTATCTGGCGTATAAGTAAACTGAGCTACAGGAGCTGTATTGCCGATACAATCAGCGCATTGATAAGGTGTTTTAATCACATAAAGAGTATTATCATTTTCGGTCACTGAGTATGTGAATTGCTCAGCAAGAAACACCTGCTGAACATCTCCAGGTTGAGTAATCGCTCTGAAAACTTCTAATGACTGGAGGTTTATTAAATATATATTTCCATTTGAACTTGCAAAAGCAACCTTGTTCTTCTCATCAAACTGAATATCATCAATAGTAAACATCCCTAATACTTGCGAAACGTGAGTCATATCAGAGACTTTAAATATATTGCCCCAACGAGAAAACACGAAGTCTTCTGAAACCCAAATACGCCCCCCAATACTATAATCACCATGATATGGAGAGTCACCGCGTGAAATGATACCTTCACCGGAAATATCAAACTTTTCAAAATCTGCTGGCGATATATCTGTATCAGCAGCAAAAACATAATTTTGCGAAGGATCTAAGCTGAGGTAAGACTGGTGTCTGATCCACTCATTCCCCGTTTGATATCCTGTTTCTGCACTGTATGAAAGAATTGAGGTCCATTGACTAGATCCCGATGAAACAATCACTTTTCCTGTGTTTGTCGCGACAATATCAAATGGATCTACGGCAACGCTAAAACGTTTTTGTTGCTGGACTTTATTTCGCGATAAATTATAAACAACAATTTCACCACTACCGTCAACTTCTGAGTAATATTCAAAGTCTCGATCAAGTAGCGACACATAAAGGGTATTATTTGCAATAGCCATTCTTCTTGGCATTTTTTCATATTGCAGTGTCTGAATAACCTTTCCTGTATCAGGACTAACAATATATAAAGATTTATTGATCTGGTCGGTAATGAATACTCTATTTGTAACTTTATGATAGACCATGTGAGTAATATGTTTGATCGATGAATCGAGGGCATGGCTCATACTCAACGTCGCATCATTAATATCATCTATACCATCGTTGTCATCATCAGCATCAGCATTATCGCCGATACCATCTAAATCAAAATCAGCACTCTCGCTGTTATCCCATGGAAATAAATCATCCCTATCAGAAACACCATCATTATCATCATCTGTATCGGCAGCATTGCTGATGCCATCTCCATCTGAATCGATAACTTTAGATGTAGATAAAGTGCTCGAAAAGTGAGAAATCGCAAATTCTTGCGTTACAAAATCAGTATCAGCAATAGATGAAAAAAGGCCTTTTTGTATTAATAATTGAGCAAATTCCTCAGCCGGCAACGCTAGATCAGCATTTGAAATACCTGCGCTTTCTAACTGTTGAACAAGGTCACTATCAAGGGTTATTGAATTTGATGGGTCTTTATCTTCATCTAAAGATTGCAACAATCGAATCGTATTAAGCACTATCGGGCTATATAAGTTTCGGCTGTCTAAAATATCAAGAGGTGTGACTACGGCTGCAGCGGGAATTGTAGGAAACTCAATACTAGCAAGCGAAAATGTGACATTATCGTTTTCTTTGTATTGATATTCACCAGCGCTATTAGTAACGCCAGATTCACCTGAACTTGTTGTATAGTTCAGGCCTGCAACAGCCGAATCTAAAAAAACGCCTGTCATTAAGACTGGATCTGGCGTTGTTGTTGGGTTATCAGTTGTAGGTTGTTCTGATTTAGAGTCTCCTCCACCACCGCCACCACATCCGGTAAGCAAAGCAACAGGGAAGATCAACGAAAAGAGTATTTTTGAACGAGTTCCATTCATAAAACTATTCCACTTTATATAATTATTATCGGCCAATTAGTATACATTTGTTCCTAATAAAACGATAGCAATTTAACATTTGTTAACAGTAAAATTTCATTTTTCGCACCTAAGTCTTACTGTTAATTTTGTTCCATTGAATGGTGAGGTGTTCTGAAAAACTATTTCAGATTATACCAACCTGCTTAATTAAGTGATCTATTTTGAGGCAATAAAACCTCGTTGATAGCAAGGCAAAAATTTCGTTATTTAGTTGTTCTCGGCAATTGCACCTGCATTGCTCTACCTTCTGCACCCATGCAGTCGTAAGTCAGAAATTTTTAACGCAGATAGCGACAGGTTTAATCCCTCAAAATGATTAAGTATTATTGCGGATTGGTATTGCTTATCGTCACTTGTGCATTATTAACTTCACGGCTCGTTTCAGAAAGCCCTACCTTTGTGGCACCACCCAATAGCCAAATTTGGCCGTTTAATGTAACCGCCCCTAAACCGTGGCGAGGTGTTTGCCATTCGAAAGTTTTGCGCCATTGCTGCTTGGTTAAATCATAACTAAAAACCTCACGGTCAACTCCTTGGCTATGTTCACCGCCAAACACAGTGATAGCATTATCAATAACTGCCGCCGCATGCCCTGCTCGTGCTTTAGGGAGTGCTGCATGTGCTTGCCAAGTGTCTGTTTCGGGTAAGTATTCGAGCATGTCAGTGATAGGCTCGCCGCCAACGGTTCTGCCACCTAACACAAACCAACGGCCGTTTACTTGTGCACTCGCTGCACTGTTTCTAGCTGAAGGTAAAGCCGCGGCTTCTTTGAAGGTGAAGTTTTTAGGATCAAAGACTAAATGCGCACTCACATCTAAACTATGTTGCCATTGCCCATTTTTCTCACTATTCGGGCTACGGCCACCAGCTAAATGTACTTTACCATTAAGCACTGCGCCCACAGTTTCACTCAACGCAAAAGGCAAACTCGCCACCTTTTGCCATGCTTTGGCGCCTTTATCTAGCATTAACACATCACGGCTATTGGTCCATTGGCCTTGGCTATTAACAAAACCACCAAAGGCGAATAATCTGTTTTCTACTGCAATTAAATACGTGTGATGACGCCCTTCAGGCAAACTAGGAGCTGATTGCCAACTAGCATACTTAGGTGACCAAAAATGAACTTTTGCAGTCATCTTACCCGCTGATGCTGGTAACTCAGTAGAGATACCACCCGCAACCCAAATCTGTTGATTCATAACTGTTGGGTAAATTTCCTGTATAGCCTCAGGGAGCTTTGGTGCTAACGGCTCTTTTGCCGATAACGTATAAGGTAAACAAGTAATAGAAAATGCTAACAACAGTTTGGCTAAGCGCATATAAATCCTTAATGAGCAGTTATTTAGCAAAAAGTTAAACTAGTTGTACCGATTAGTACACTGCCAAATAGTCTTACTCGAACAACGATTACTATTCCTAAATGACATTAAATTGATATATTATAACAAAGCATTTGAGAATTTTGTTTAATCTAATTAAGGGTCACTATCATGAGCAAACTTCCCGTCACCGTGCTCTCTGGCTTTTTAGGTGCAGGTAAAACCACTGTGCTCAGCCATATTTTAAATAACCGTGAAGACAAAAAAGTGGCTGTAATCGTCAATGATATGAGCGAAATAAACATCGATGCAGCAACAGTTAAAAACGATGTTTCGCTGAGCCGCGGCGAAGAAAAACTAGTAGAAATGAGCAATGGTTGCATCTGCTGCACACTGCGTGAAGACTTACTCATTGAAGTACGCGCTTTAGCGCAAACGGGGCAATTTGATTATTTGGTTATTGAGTCAACCGGGATTTCAGAGCCCCTTCCGGTTGCCGAAACATTTACCTTTGCCGATGAAGATGGCGTGTCACTTTCTGATGTTGCAAGACTTGATACCATGGTCACGGTCGTTGATGCCGTTAACTTTTTAAACGACTTTAACGAAGCCAAATTTTTACAAGAAACCAACGAACACTTAGGTGATGAAGATGAGCGAAGCGTGGCCGACCTACTCATTGATCAAGTTGAGTTTGCTGATGTCATTTTAATTAGTAAAACAGACTTAATTAGCGCCGATGAGCTTGAGAGTTTAAAAGCCATTTTAAGCTCATTAAATACCTCTGCAGAGCTTATTGCCATTGAAAATGGCCAAATTGATATCAATAAAGTTCTCGGCACGGGCCTGTTTAACTTTGAAAAAGCTCAGCAAGCACCTGGCTGGCTAAAAGAGCTACGCGGCGAGCATACCCCAGAAACCGAAGAATACGGTATTAGCAGCTTTACTTACGAGGCCCGCCGCCCTTTTCACCCTGAAAAATTTTATAACTTTATTCATAACAATCAACGCGAAGGCAAACTACTTCGCTCTAAAGGCTACTTTTGGCTAGCCTCTCGACCCCAATTTGCTTGCCAATGGAATCAAGCAGGCGGCATAGCCCGCTATGGTTTTGGCGGGATATTTTGGAAAGCCTTACCGAAAGATCAGTGGCCAACAGATAGCGACTACTTAGATTCAATTAACCAAGTATGGCAAGAGCCCTTTGGTGATATGCGCCAAGAGCTGGTTTTTATTGGTCAAAACCTCAATCAAGCAGCGATCATTCAAGCTCTCGATAGCTGCTTACTTAGCGACGATGAACTATTAGCAGGCAAAGCGCTTTGGCAAACCCTGCCCGATCCATTTCCTGTTTGGGAGGAAGCATAATGACAGCCTACGCATTAGAACATGACACTGATAACCTACCATCAGCGGCAGCAACAGCGCTAAGCCCTGTGGTGTTTTCACAAATATATAAACCTGAGCATAACATTGCAATTTGGCAGCGTAACTTAACTGAACAGCTGCAAGCAGAAGTAGCTGAGAGTATTACAGCCAACCCAGATCTCAGTATTAACGCTATGATCAATCAAAATACCATTGTGGCTGACATAAATAAGGCCCTTGAAAAACTACCTCAAGCAGAAGAGCTTAAAGCCGATCTTGCTCAGCTCGTTGATATGTTTTGTTATTTGTTCGAATTAAAACGTACCGGATTACGCCTAAGAGTACTTGAACGAGCCATGTGCCCACGTTTTCATGTTGACAGAGTCCCTTGTCGGTTAGTCAGTACATATTGTGGTAGTGGCTCACAGTGGTTGCAAAATGCAGGACTTGATCGCACTAAACTTGGCGCAGGTCACCAAGGATTAAGTGATGAAGAATCAGGATTAATGACAGCAAATACTAAAATTCACTCTCTTAATGTGGGTGATGTAGCTCTATTAAAAGGCGAAACTTGGCAAGATAACGAAGGCAAAGGCCTTGTGCACCGCTCACCAGCACTCGCTACTGGCGAAAAACGGCTACTTGTAACCCTCGACTTTATTGCTTAATACGAGCGTACCAACTGCGTCTATTAATTCTAATAGGCGCTATTTCATTTAAGAACACGCTACAACTGCTCAAGGCTTTAAATTAATGAAAAGCATACTGAGCGCACTTGCAATTGCCGATAGGGCAAATATCCTTAGTAACAGAATTAAGGCATTCCTTGCGCCACCAGCAAAAGTGCCTTTAAAGCTTAATGGGTAGCCATGAAAAACCATTACATATAACACGTTAAAAAGTCCTACCCGCATCCCGTCAATTTCATAGGTATCGCCATTTTTTAAGTGAATTTCACAAACATGCAAAGTGGGTAATCTAATTCGTGGTTCGCCAAACTTTCGTTTGCGTTTTAGATCCATCGTGTAGTGAAACAAAACCTCTGCGATTTCGTTTTTAGCAATGGTGAGAGTGTGATTTTGGTGCTCTTTAAAAGTCAATTTATCAATTTTGAGCTCATCCTTGCTTATGCTCATTGCCCATTTAGAACCAAAGCCATACTTCTTGTAAGTCATGATGCGCTTGGTAATAAACACGACCAAAAAACTTGTAAGACAAACTAAAAAAGCCAGCCATGGGTTAAAAGCATCTACTAAATAAAAACTAGATAGCGAAATTACGCATACCATAAGCGCAAAAAACACTTCGGCCCACCCAGATAACGTCGCTAAGCCTGGGAGAGATTCTAGTTCTGTTATTGACTCTTCAGTTAGTGACGATTTTCCTTTAAAGGCAGCATATCGAAACCATTTTTTATCATTTAAATCCAGTTCGAGTGAGTGCTTAGCCATCGAGCCCATAAAAATCCCTTTTGTATTAATGCTTAATAGAAGCAACCTTTTTGTTCCTTAAATTTATACACAACCAGAGCTCGCACGTAAATACTTAAAGAACTAATAAGTTAAGCCCCCTTAGCTAATGAACGTGCTGTATATAATCAAAAACCAGCTAAGCTTGGTATAACAAAGAAATTTATATATGTGAGCTGATATGGAGCGCCTTTTTCAAAATAGTCGGTTTTTAGTCATCATCGCGATTATCACTACAGCAATTTCATCGTTACTTGTTTACATAACCTGTGTGAACATCGTTTTTAATGTTGTTAAAACGACACTTATATCATTGCCTGACTCTGCTAAGGGAGGGAAAGAGATGATAGTCGAGCTTTTAAAAATTCTCGATCTATTACTCATTGGTATTACTCTTCAAGTTATTACCATCAGCCTGTACCGGCTATTCATTTCGCCTGCAACCACAAAGAGTAGCCAGTTTTTGGCCGCCTTTCATATCGAAGATTTTCATGACTTAAAAATTACTTTAGTGCAAGTAACATCTGTCATTTTGGTGATTCTGTTTTTAGAGCACGCCGTTGAGTTTGGTGGCACAATTGAAACCCTCTACCTTGGTATTTCTATTGCGATTGTTGTTGCAGCTTCGACCTTTGCATGGCGCTCAATGAAATAGTGAACACTCACCTACATTAGTTTATTTATTGGGGTAACGTAGCTGATATTGCTCTTTCATCACGCATTAAACTGCTCAAGTAAACCGCTCTTTTGGCTATCTTTAGCCAGTTCTAGCAAATCGATTTTTAAGCACTAAAAAGGCGTAACACTTCATGTTACGCCTTTAAATTTAAGTCCTAAAGTGCAAGCGCTAATATTTGCTTAACTTTCGCTAAATCAATATCACCGTGTTCACCTAGCGTAGTTATCTCATTCTTTTCTAAGTTTTTAACAACCGCATCGATTGCTTGTTCATCAAGGTCATAATCAGCAAGGCGCGTTTTCACAGCCATTGCTTCGAAGAAGTCTTGCACTGCTTTAATCGTTTTATCGATTTGCTCAGCTTCATCGTTATAATTAAAACCAAACACTCGCGCACCAAGTTGTTGTATTTTAATAGACTTTTGCTCTTTTTGAACATGCATTAGCGCAGGTAAAACAATCGCTAGTGTTTGTGCGTGATCAAGGTTATAAAGGGCTGTTAATTCATGACCAATCATATGCGTAGACCAATCTTGCGGTACACCCTGACCAATCAAGCCATTCAGTGCCATTGTAGCCGACCACATAACATTGGCTCTTACATCATAGTTTTGCGGTTCATTTAGTGCTTTAGGCCCTTCGCTGATCAAGGTTTGTAAAATACCTTCTGCAAAGCGGTCTTGTAATGGCGCGTTTACTGGGTAAGTTAAGTACTGCTCAATAACGTGTACAAACGCATCTACAACACCATTACTTACTTGGCGCTCTGGTAACGAAAAAGTATATTCAGGATCAAGTACTGCAAAAACAGGTTGCACACTCGGTGATGAAAAAGCACGTTTTTGCGACGTCTCTTTTTTAGTAACCACTGAGTTACCGTTACTCTCAGAGCCAGTTGCAGGTAAAGTTAAAACTGCACCAATAGGAAGCGGGTTACTAAACTCAGCACCTTTAACAAGGATATCCCACGGCTCACCTGCAAAGTTATAAGCTGCTGCAACAAACTTAGCGCCATCAATAACGCTGCCACCGCCAACAGCTAGAATAAAGTTAACATTCTGCTCTTTAGCAGTTGCCACAGCTTGCATCAGCGTTTCGTATGTTGGGTTAGGTTCAACACCACCAAACTCAATCACGTCAACATCGGCTAATGCACTCATTGCTTGGTCGTATACGCCATTTTTCTTTATTGAGCCACCACCAAAAAGTAATAGTACTTTAGCGTTTTCTGGTAAACGTGACGTGATCTCACTCATTTGACCTTTACCAAACAAAATTTCGGTTTGATTTTTATAAATAAAGTTCAACATTTAAATGCCCCTTAAATTAGGTTTAAATTGCTAATTAGCTAATTTACTTAGCTAACATTTCTAAAAGCTTTTCTGCTAATAATTTATCTGAAAACGGGTTTTGCCCCGTAATGAGTTCGCGGTCAACAACCACGTTTGGCTGCCACTCACTAGCGAATGTCATATTTCCACCGGCGTTTTCCATTGCCATAGCAGGATAAAACTTAAGCTTTTTACCTTCTAAACTGCTTTCAAAAACACGCTCTTCAGGGTCTGAAAAAATAGTCATTTTATAGCCATCATAAATCCAGTTATTGGCCGATGCCTTTTCGCCATCTTTTATCGCTTGATAATAAGAATTTGGCTGAACTTGTGCCGACAACAACGTAATTGGGCCATGGCAAATTGCCGCTGTTGGTTTACCTTGCTTATTAAAGTGACGCAAAATTTCACCCACTTCTGGGTTGTTTGCTAAATCAATTAAAGGCGCATGGCCGCCTGGGATAAACACAGCCTCATATTGGCTTAAGTCACCCGCTAAAATTTCGCTTAAACTTGCGGTATCTTTGATATCTGGTAGTGATGCTACAAAACGCTGAATGCTCTGCATTTTAGCTTCATTACCATCAAAGTAGTCGGTACTCACTGATTTTTTATCTACTTGAGGCGCATTACCTTTGGGTGTTGCAAGTACAAGCTCATAACCCGCATCGACTAATGCTTTCGCAGGCACACCAAACTCATTTAGGTAGTAGCCTGTTTCGATGCTCTGGCCGTCAGCTAAGTCCATGGTTGTTTCACTTGATAAAATAACCAATACTTCGCCTTCACCCGCCACTGCAAACATCGACATAGTTGATGCAGCAACAAGCGTTAGTCGCTGTAATATCTTTTTCATAACTCATCCTTTAAGAAAGTACAGCCATCATAGTTGGTTTGCGGGGCGAGTAGAATTCGGATAAATTAAGAGGAGCAATCAGAATATTTATGGCTCGTACTTTTACATGTCTTATCTCACGCAATTAAAAACCTTTGTTGAAGTTTATCGTTGTAAAAATATTACGAAGGCAGCGGCTAATTTAGGCTTATCTCAGCCTTCGGTGACCTCACACATTCAAGCAATGGAAGCTGTAGTTGGTAAATCTTTATTTGAGCGCAAAGCCCGTGGCGTTACCCCCACAGCAGCAGCACATGATCTAGCACTTCAGGTTTCTGGTCATATCGATATATTAGAGCAAAAGATCATGTCGATACGGGCACGTTCTGATGCCGCACATGGCACTGTTAATATTGCAGGACCTGCCGAATATATTAGTAGTGTATCGGGGCCACAAATTGCCAACTTACTGCAATCTGGCAATGTAAATCTTGTTCTGCATATTGGTAATAAAGTGAGAATTTTTGATGCCTTGCAATCAGGTACTGCAGATATTGCTATTGCCGCATCAGCGCCTGATCCAGCACTATTTGATAGCCTTGTGCTCGACAAAGAAAAGCTCATTTTGGTGATGAACCGTTTACATGGCCGAGAAATCAAAGACAGCGCCATTACCGCAGATTTACTCTCAAGCTACAATGTCGTTGCTTATGATGAAGAGCTGCCTTTGATAAGACAATACTTTGAAGCTGTATTCAACGCAAAATGCCACTCAAATGTCATTGCTATTTGCCCGGACATACGTGCTATTAGCAATATTATTCGCTCAGGCATTGGCTATTCTGTATTACCCGATTACCTATGTCGCGATCAGATAAAAGCCGGAGAGCTTGTGCAACTAGGGCCCGAAGGCCCAGAAAACATAATTTACTTAGTTTGGAACAAAGGGGCATTAAAGCACCCCCGTATTGCATTTGCCAAAGATGTTATTTCGGCCTTTGCAAATATTAACTACTTTGCAAACTAAGCAAGGCTTGCTTTGCGTCTAACAGTTTTACTCGTGGGGCAAGCGCATTTAGTGCGATTAAATGTAGCATTTCAGATACTGTGGTGCTCACATCCGTTAAAACTTCTACGTCGTACTCTTTAGCTTGCTCTGAGATAGCTGTATGAGTCACACAGTTTTGCGTCATCATGCCTGCGATCAAAAGTTTTTTAATACCATGCTGCTTTAACACATCTTCTAAATTGGTTTGATGAAAGCTGTCAGCATAGTGTTTTACAACCACAGGGGCTTCTGGTGCTGCATTTAAAATATCAGAATGAATATCAACACCCTTTGTACCTTCATTAAAAAATGGCGCTAAACCAAGAGAAGGATCAGCAACATGCTGAATATGAATAGGTAAAACTCCGCGTTCTATTGCTTGTTTGATCACATCTACTAGCTGATCTTTTACTTGTTTAGCCTGCCATAAAGGAAATGCACCATCTTCAAAATAATCATTCTGTAAGTCGATAATTAGTAATGCTGTGTTTGTCATTGTATGAGCCCTTTTTCATTTTATTGAACCCTAGTTTGCTGAATTTTTAACGTATCAAACAGTGACCCAAATACCATTTATCGATAATATTGGGCCAAAGTGTTTAATAAGGCTTTACCATGAATGTTGCAGTATTCGCATTTCCTAATATCAGCCCATTTCATCTTGCAGTACCATGTATGGTGTTTGGTGAGGGCGCTCGCTCGGCAGGTATCAAAGAATTTAATTTAACAGTGTGCAGCGAATGTGAACAGGTAATGCCCTCAAGTGCGGGGTTTGATATTCAAGCGCACCACTCAATAACAAAATTTGATCAGGCAGATATTATAATTATTCCGTCTTGGCCATCCCCTGAAACAGCCCCCTCTAAAGAATTAGCAACCAGTTTGCTAAACGCTCATAGCCGTGGCGCTATTATTGTAGGGCTCTGTTTAGGAGCTTATGCGTTAGCACACATTGGGCTTTTAGATAATATTGAAGCAACCACCCACTGGGCATACAGCGATGACTTTAAAGCTCGCTTTGCAAAAGTGAAACTTAACAATCAAGTACTTTACCTTGAACATGACCAGCTCTATACATCGGCAGGAACAGCAGCAGCTATTGATTGCTGCTTATATTTGGTTCGCAAATTTTTAGGAAGCGAGCAAACTAATGCTATTGCCAGAATGATGGTAACGGCTCCGTATCGCACTGGTGGGCAGACACAATTTATTGCCCTACCCGTCCCCGAAAGTGTTGCTGATGAGCGTTTAGCAAGCTTACTTGAACAGATGCTAGAAAGCTTAGCCAGCAACCATACGATTGATACACTCGCAGAGCAAATGCACATGAGCCGACGCACCTTTACCCGCCACTTTCAATCGCTTACAGGTCAGAGCGTTGGGCAGTGGCTGTTAAATCAACGTTTAAACCACGCACAGCGACTTCTTGAGTCAACTGATTTACCATTAGAACATTTAGCCGAGCAATGCGGCTTTGGCTCATCTGTTACTTTACGCCATCATTTTCGCTCTCAGTTTGGTTTATCACCGCGAGACTGGCGTAATGCATTCCGCCAAGCGTAAAGCTTAGGTATAATCTGTTTTTCGACTCGATTTTGGTTTTTAAATGAAAAAGCTTTCTAAAGTACAATTAAAACAGCAAGCCCTTGTATTAAATGTTGCCGACGCCCTTGAAGAGCAAGGTCGCGCAGAACTTGAAGGCATGTTGCAATGCTGGTTTGATGTGGAATACCACTTATTCCCAGGTTCATTGCTTTTATGTTTTCAATTTGAAAACCAACAAACACTCGATGCAGCGACCCCAGAGCTATTAAAATGGCAAAAACGCCTAAGTGGCGCAATGCTGAAAAAAGGCGTGATTTTAAAAGACATGCGCAGGCATTTAGTGTTTACCCTAAAAGGCCCAGACGATTAAATGGAATGAGTTGTGAGTTAGCAAGTTAGCAAGTTAGCAAGTTAGCAAGTTAGCAAGTTAGCAAGTTAAAAACACTAGAGTGCCTACCACTTGTGTCAAGTAACTCGCTAACTCGTTGAGTTTTTAATCTGACTTCTAACGACTGATCTCTAATAGCTCCATTTTTGTTCAGCGTTAAAACGCCTCGTATCTCGCAAACTTTCCCCTTTACTCTTTCCCCTAGCAACTCGCTAACTTGAGTATTTTTATTTGATAACGCGGGGTAAACCCGCTGCTACCAGTTCTGCGCTAAAACGCCTCCTACAACTCGCATCTCGTCCCTCGGAACTCGTACCTTTCCCCTTTACTCTTTCTAACTCGCTAACTTTCCTCTAGAAACTAGCTAACTTATTCCAACACCTGCGTACTTAACGCCAGATAACAACGCCATATCTTTGTGCCATGTTGCTAGATCATTAGCATTAAACTTAGCTAAAGAGTCATGACCACATGCCCTCGCCATTACCGACATTAACTCAGTTGAAGCTTCAAAAAAGTTCTTTAATTGATTTGCCGACTTTTCAATATTTAGGCGCTGACGTAAATCTTGCTTTTGTGTGGCAATCCCTGCAGGGCAGTTATTGGTGTTACACATACGCGCAGCAACACAGCCGATTGCTTGCATTGCACTATTTGAAATCGCCACCCCATCAGCACCAAGCGCAAGTGCTTTTACAAAATCAATTGGCAAGCGTAAGCCGCCAGTGATGATCAAAGTAACATCACTTGCACCTTGTTCATCTAAGTACTTTCTTGCCCTGGCAAGTGCAGGAATAGTCGGTACGCTAATATGATCCCTAAAAATCTCGGGGGCTGCGCCTGTACCGCCTCCACGACCATCAAGAATGATGTAATCGGCACTCGCATCGAGCGCAAATTGAATATCTTCCTCAATATGATTAGCACTCAGTTTAAAACCGATTGGAATACCGCCCGTTACCTCGCGTACTCTATCAGCAAACTTTTTGAAATCGGCCGCACTGTGTAAGTCTTTAAATGTTGGTGGTGAAATCGCCGAAGTACCCGTTTCAATTCCTCTAACCTCAGAGATTTTGCCAACATTCTTATTGCCCGGCAAATGCCCACCAGTACCCGTTTTTGCGCCTTGTCCACCTTTAAAGTGAAAGGCCTGAACGTTCTTTAATTTATCTTCGCTATAACCAAAGCCTGCACTTGCTAACTCATAAAAGTACCGTGAATTGGCTTGCTGCTCTTCAGGAAGCATACCGCCTTCACCCGAACAAATACCTGTACCAGCAAGTTCTGCTCCTTTTGCTAAAGATACTTTAGCTTCTTCAGATAAAGCCCCAAAACTCATATCAGAAACAAATAATGGAATAGCCAGCTTTAATGGCTTTTTCGCTCGCGGGCCAATCACAAGCTCAGTATTAACAGCAACATCTTCCATTAAAGGTTGCGTTGCCATTTGCGCCACCATTAGCTGTAAATCATCCCATTTAGGTAATTGATATCGTGGCACGCCCATCGACACCATAGGGCCATGGTGCCCAAGCTTAGATAATCCTTCACGTGCTAATTGATGGATAAGCTCAACGGTGGGTTCCTCTTTGGTTGCTGTAGCAACTGGCAAATCAGAGGCTTGAATTTGCACGCCTGGCCCTTCTTGACCAACTTGGCTTTTATCAAATTGTTTGTGACTGCCATCACAAAACGGCGCATTGGCAGTGTGCTTACATTGGCATAAATAGGCATCGCCCGACTCTTCTGCTGTAAATGCTTTGGGTTTGAAATCGGTTCCGGCATGTGAGCCATCACAAAATGGCTGGTTTTTAGAACGCCCACAGGCACAAAAATAGTATTCTTGCCCCTGCTCTAAGGTGACTTTTTTCGGCGAAACGGCTGCAATTATGGGTTTGCTCATTATTGTTCCCTCACGGTTGCTACATTACATTGCTATGTTCAAGGTACTGCGATTGAGGTAAGTATTAATTCAAGGCTTACTTGCTTTACAAAGGGTAGTTCAGCTCAGTTAAATAACGAGCTTTTAAGCGCCTAGAAGTTCACTTAGCTATCACTAATCGACTATATAACCGCAACAAGCAGCCAAGATATCAGCCATTTCGTATTTTAATGAAAGAGGTAAATCGGTTTGTAAGCCACAGTGAGGGGGATTTTCACAAAGAGGATAAGAGGCGCTGCGCTTAAGAGGAATTATTAAAAGCAAACTTCACAGATATAACCCATTGTAGATCGTTATTTATGGCGAAAAGCAACCGTTAACACTCACGGGCTGAAGCCCGACTTACAAATTACCTCTTTGATAATAACCATCGCGCGAAATAAATTTCACGCCTACGGGCAAGTTTCAGCTTGTTTGTTGGATTTTAAATCTGATAGCTGATGGCTATATATGGCGCACAATCATCTAAAACTTATAGCTTAAAGCTCTTTTGATTTAATCTGATTTCTAACGACTGATATCTAATATCTCTATTTTTGTTCTGCGTTAAAACGCCTCCTACATCTCGTATCTCGAAACTCGTATCTTTCCCCTTTACTCTTTCCCCTTTACTCTTTCCCCTTTCCCCTTTCCCCTTTACCCTTTACCCTTTACCCTTTCCCCTTTACCCTTTCCCCTTTCCCCTTTACTCTTTCCCCTTGTAACTCGCTAACTTGTTGGATTTCACTCCGTTCTAGCCAACCTACCGGCTGATGTCTGAAAGCTTTTACTTTTCCACCCCCTTTTGCTTCACATGCTCAACCAGCTCGGGGAAAAAAGCTAAAAACACTGCGTCTAACTGTTGGTAGTGGCGGGCTATATCGTCAGCGGCTCCTGCAAAGTTATTAGCAAAACGAATACGCCTTGCGATATTATCAAGGGCAAGGCCGACCCCATCCAGTGTTTCATATTCTTTAAACCAATCATTGTTGGTCATACTGGTCACAACCTGCTGCATGCGTGAAGGCATCATGGCTTGGCGCGTATTTAAAAGGCCATAACTGTGCTGTTTGAAATCAGCCAATGGTTGGTCATTAAAGCGCTGCCAATGCTGAATAAGAAAGTGATCGAACGCCACATCAATGGCGACACTTGCAAAGCGTTTACGTGCTGGTGAAAAGTACTGCTTAGCTTCTTTTACAAGGGAGTGTGAGTCGGTAAACCTATCAACCAGATAATGATTCTCAAGGCCATTTTTAACTGCGTCAGATAACTGTCCTGAATACCGACGCCCACCAAAATCCCCCAGCAGATTACCAAAGTGTGAATCAGCCGTCGGTTGTGCTAAGTAAAGGTGAGCCAAGTAGTTCAACGCATTCTCTAAATCAAGTCATTTTATGCATTGTAAAAGAATACAGGTGAGAGGGTCTAGGGGCACAGGTTGCGAGTTGCGAGTTAGCAAGATTGTAGCAGCGATTTTATATCGCGTAATCAAATGTCTCGTAAGCGTTATGCTTGCATGCCCGTTTTAAATAGATCATCGCGCGAAATAAATTTCACGCCTACAGTGCTAGGTGCTAACATCATAGCGATGGTTTTGGGTTGGAATATCGGCGTTAAAACGCCTCCTACAACTCGAATCTCGCTAACTTTTTCGTCTGATAGCTGATGGCTCCAAACGTTGAGTTTCACTCCGCTCTAACCAACCTACCAGCTATTAGCCATAAAAATAACTCACCTTTATGACTTTAAATTAAATGCCAACATTACAAGAGCCGAAATGATCGCAGAAAGAGAAATTAACCGCATAATCAAAATAACTATATTACCTGCACCGCCTGAAGTTGTACCTCTGAATAGTAGTGGGTATTCGTAGAGTTTTAAAAGATACAGCACATCAAAAAGACCTACTCGCATACTATCTAGCGTAACAACATCGCCACTTTTTTGATGAATTTCACAAGCGTGTAAATTGGCCGTTTTTTCGTTCACAATATGGCCAGTTCTGCCATGCAAAGTATAATTAAAAATGATTTCTTGGATATCGTCCTTAGCGATTTGCAAAACTTTTGAAGCTTTGCCCTCTATTGCTTGCCTATCTATTTCGAGTGAATCTTTAGATATACTCATAACCCACTTACGACCAAATCCAAATTTGTTATAAATCACAATTCGCTTGATAACAAATACACAGAGATAACAACTCACACAAGTTACAAAAGCAGGTATCGGCTGCATCGTTTCTTGAAGCACTAGGCTCATTACAGCAATAGCGATAGTCATAAAGAAAAATAAAAATTCAGCTCCGCCCGACAGCACAGCTAGGCCCGGTAGCGACGTTAGTTTTGTATTAGAATCAGCCTGCAATACTGGCTTTTTATAGAAAGTTGAATACCTAAACCAAACTCGGTCGCTCAGGTTTAAATCTAGGGAGTGCTTCGAAAGTGGCTGATTATAATCCATTATTTAAGTTTCCATTTTTAAAACACAATTTTGCCATTACTTTCCCATTAAGCCAACCTGTCTACTTAATGGTACATTTCTCATACCTTCAAGCACTAAACTAACTGCCCAACAAAGTTAACCATATTGTGCGCTACAATTGGAAACACAAGGCTACCAGTCCGCTCTCTTAACCACAGCAAAATAAATCCATAACTCCCAGTTAATACGATTCTGAATACAGACAAATGCCACTCACCATCGATATACATAATCCCATGAACTAGACCAAATAATAAAACTAAAAGTAACCCAGCAATGTTTATTGGCGAGCCAAAAAAGTTGATGCGCGATGAAACAACAGCCAATGAAAAACAAAATAGTAAAACACCTCTAAACATTGGCTCTTCATCGAGTCCTGGGATAAAAGCTTGATAGAGTAGCGTTTCAAAATCGTAATTTGGTCCATCGCCTAGGCTAAGCGTTACAATAATCTGCAACACAACAAACAGGGTTAAAACAACGAGTGCAGGCTTAATAGAGCTTTTATTTTGCCTAAAAGTAAAACCAGCATCCCTGATTTTAAAGTCATTTTTAAATGCTGCTAATAAAGCCAAAACCAAAGCCCAAAGAGAAATAGCGACTATTTTCCCTGACCAATTCCATTTGAGATCTGTAAAGATTAAATCTAGGGAAATGAGTTCTTTACCTTTAAATAAAGCTAAGAAATAGCAAAATAGAATTAACAGAGTAGCAAGCAACCAAGTTAGGTTTATAGTTACTTTATTGAATACTTTTAAAATTAAAACGAGGAATAGAACAACGCCTAAATTGGCAAGCATTCCAAAATACATATCTGGCATAACCGTCCTTGGTGAGCATGCAGCCCAAACTTTATTATTGTTTAATTTCTATAATAAACACAAAAACAACCTATTAAACAGATATTTGTTTGAGTTCAAATTCACATTGAGCATATTTTTATTTTCAAAGTATATTGAACCACAGAGTACATAGAGGCGCTTCGCGCTACGCAGAGAAAAACTGTAAATTACGCGGGGTAAACCCGCAACTACCTGTTCAGCGTTAAAACACCTCGTATCTCGTCCCTCGAAACTCGCTCACTTGGGTATTTAAAATCTGATAGCTGACGACTGAAAGCTGATAGCTCCTTCCCCCTAGCAACTCACTAACTTGTTGGGCTTCGCTTCGCTCCACCCAACATACAATTAGAGCTATCCTTTACTCCCCCGCAAACTTTAACATTCGCGTTTGGTCGGTAAGCTCAATATCCACCAGCTCGAACGGAGCTTTGGCTGCTTGAGTGACCGCAAAAGGCATGGTGAAACTGCCGTAACTATCAATCTGTTTTGCTACTTCAACCGTTGCCAGTTTGATGCGCTCACCTTTATCACCTTTGCCTGTTAAGGTTGCACGAATAGCATAGCGGCCTGAGTCGGTCACTTGCACTGGCACCTTGGCTTGGTATTTATTATTGCCAAGCGAAGTGACTTTGGCTTTATCCATACTGATGGTTTGTGAGCTATGTACAAATGGCATTTTTATAGAGCGTTTTACCGTTTGGCCATTCACTTTAGTGTCTACACTGGCCTCAAGCTCATAGTAACCATTTATTGCACCTAAGGTTTCAAGCGGGTAATTAAATACAGCTTCACCATTTTCGTAGCGTACATCTAGCTTTTCGCCATCAGGGCTTGAAAGCGTTAACTTCACATCACTATCTTTAAAGCGCTTTTTACCCATACTAAGCTGTATAGCAACACGTTGTTGCTGATCTTTCACTTTAAATTGCGATTTAGCATGCAAAGCATTGCTCGAGCCTTTTTCAATCACATGCAGCAAGTAGGTGTCATTATCGTTAAGCGCTTGGCTTGTTCTTAACATTGCTTTGCCATTTACCTGACCTAGCTTTAAGCCAACACTACCATCGCTAAATCCTGCATTTTCCATTTGCTCACGTGCAACCATGGCTTGCATTGGCATTTGTCTAAAGTTGTCATCTCGCACCGACAGCTTATCTAGCTGTAAACCATGAGGCTTAAATACTTCGCCACTATCAAAGCGTGCTTTTGGTGCAATGCGAATAAAGTTATCAGCTTGGTTTACAAAGACAGGCACACCGCGCTTAAGCTCTTTACCCGAAACTTTCTGCCAATATTCAACACTGTTTTTTTCAAGTGTTTGCAGTTGAGCGCTTGATGCTGGTTGAACTTGAGGAAACTGATAAACCGTTTGCTCATTAGCTTTCGCTGCTGTGCTTACAAGCACTATTGTAGCTGCAATTGTGGTTAACTTATTAATCATAGCGAGCTCCTAAATTCGGTTTTTAAGCATGTTTGGCAAGCCAAAACAGTTACGTCGACTTTGCTGATGACTCAAAGGCTCACCACCTTGGGTTCGTGATTTATCAGTAAACCACACCACCCCAGCTAACGACTGAGAACTGCAATTTAAAAAGCCATCTGAGCAGCTATCTAACCAGTTTTGCGTTACTTCAAGGCCCACTTGATTTTGATAACCGCCACAATAGCTGTCGCTATCCCATACCGCTGATTCAACATCACTGCCCACCACGGTTTCGAATCGAGATGGTAAACTTGGGCGGTTCGGTGTGCCATACAGCCACTGTGCGTTATACGATTCCATCCAAGATACTTGCTGTTGTTTTACTGCATCGCTGCCGTAACCTAAAAGCCAACCCAAGCTTTGCTCGAACGAATTACCCGCAATAACCGCATCAGCCAACGGCGTGCCACCACTTGAAGGAGCCAGAGCAATAGTACGCGTGACTTTGCTAATAATATTTGGATAACGGCTATCCCATGTTGGGTTAGATAAAATCCAACGCACCACATTGCCACCGTTAGAGTGAGTGATCAGAGTTAAATCAGTGATGTTTTTATTATTGATAAATGTAGTGAGCTGCCCTGCTAAACAGCCAGATGCCGCGTCTGCCCACATGTATTGATCAAAGTCACAATTAATGACCGTGTAATTACTACTGTTTGGTAAACCTTGACGAACCGTGTCGACAAAACTGCCTGTCCAATAGTCATTATACGCATCGCTTTGCTGGCCTGTACCGTGCACAAATGCGACTCCTTGCGCAGCAAAAGCACTGTGGCTGATACCCGCTGCCAACATTAAAGCTGGCACTAGTGAGAGTGTTTTTATTTTCATGTGTGTTCCTGTTGATTGTCATTTTATCTATCAGGTTGGAGGAGTGACCTCCGACCAAAAACATAGACCAAACAGGTACGAAAGCAAGAATAAATTTACATTAATTTAACTTTTGTGTGTTTTTTAAGTACAAATTATTAGATTTTAGGAGAAAAAAGAGGAGGTGAGATGCGAGATGCGAGATGCGAGATGCGAGATGCGAGGTGCGAGGTGCGAGGTGCGAGGTGCGAGATGCGAGATGCGAGATGCGAGATGCGAGGTGCGAGGTGCGAGATGCGAGATGCGAGATGCGAGATGCGAGATGCGAGATGCGAGATGCGAGATGCGAGATGCGAGATGCGAGATGCGAGATGCGA